>JAKVCS010000003.1:1200000-1500000 GCA_022448365.1 Saccharospirillaceae bacterium
AATTGCCTTCCCCGCCTCTCCGGTTCTGGCAGGATTGCAATGGCTGCTCTATCCGTTTGTCTGGTTCGTTAACACAATTGCCAATGCGCTGTTGAAGCTTGGTCGTGTCGATGTCAACAACCCAACACCCGACAACTTATCCACCGAAGAACTGCGCACCGTGGTGCGTGAAGCTGGCTCCATGATTCCTCAACGCCATCAACATATGCTGTTGAGCATCCTGGATATGGAAAAGATGATGGTGAACGACATCATGGTGCCGCGCAACGAGGTGTATGGCATCGATCTGGATGAAGATCTCGATACCATTCGTCAGCAGTTGGAAAGTACACAACACACACGCATTCCGGTTTATCGCAGTGAGCTTAATGAAGTAGTGGGCATTCTGCACACACGCAATATCAGCCGCTTCCTGGCATCTGGCGAGTACATGAAGGAGGAACTGGAAAGTGTTGTACGCGAGCCTTACTTCATCCCAGAAAGCACGCCGTTACACACCCAGTTATTCAACTTTCAGAAGAACCAGCGACGCATGGCTCTGGTGGTCAACGAATACGGCGATGTTCAGGGTATTTGTACACTGGAGGACATACTGGAAGAAATTGTTGGTGAGTTTACTACCGACGTTGCTACCGCCAGCTCGCCTGATGTTAAACCGGTGAAGGATGGTTCCTTTATTGTTGATGGCACCGCGTTTGTCCGTGACGTCAACAAAACCATGGCCTGGTCATTGCCAACCGATGGACCAAAAACCATCAGTGGTATGCTGGTCGAGACCATGGAACATATTCCCGAAAGCCCGGTGTGTGTGCAAATCGACAACTACCGGTTTGAAACCCTGCAGGTTAAGGACAACACCATCAAAGTCGCGCGGGTTACCCTGGTACCAGGCAGCAAACCTGATACCGATGACTGAACCAAACAGCCAGAGTTCCGACCGTTACGCAATAACCACAGGAACTTTGGTTGAACTGCAACCACTCCCCCTCGTACAATGGCGCCTTTTATTTTTCAGCGCGTAGATACGATTCTCATGACAGATCAATCAAGCAACAACCGCAAAATTCTGGTGACCAGTGCCCTGCCGTATGCCAACGGCTCTATTCATCTGGGCCACTTGCTGGAATATATTCAAACCGATATCTGGGTTCGCTTCCAGAAAGCCCGTGGCAACCAGTGTACCTACGTCTGCGCTGACGATGCTCACGGTACTGCAATTATGTTGCGTGCAGAAAAAGAAGGTATCAGCCCGGAAGAGCAGATCGCCAACGTAAAAGCTGAACACGAAACCGACTTTGCCGACTTTCAGATCGCCTTCGATAACTTTCATTCGACGCATTCAGAAGAAAACCGCGAGCTGAGCGCGGCTATCTACAAAGCTTGTCGCGACAAAGGTCACATCAACGTTCGCAAGATTAAACAGCTGTACGATCCCAAGAAAGAGCTGTTCCTGGCAGACCGTTATGTCAAAGGCGAATGCCCGAAATGCGGCACTGAGGATCAATACGGTGATAACTGCGAAAGCTGTGGTGCAACTTACAGCCCGGCTGATCTGAAAAATCCGTTCTCTACGATCTCTGGTGCAACACCGGTTGAAAAAGAATCTGAGCACTACTTCTTTAAACTGCCGGATTTCGATGGTTTCCTGAAAGAATGGACTCGTTCCGGCACTTTGCAGGACGAAGTCGCTAACAAGTTGGCAGAATGGCTGGATGCAGGGTTACAAGAGTGGGATATCAGCCGCGACGCACCTTACTTCGGCTTTGAAATTCCGGACGCTCCCGGCAAATATTTCTACGTATGGCTGGACGCACCCATCGGTTACATGGCCAGCTTCAAAAATCTGTGTGAGCGTCGCGACGATTTAGACTTCGACGAATATTGGAAGCCAGGCTCAGAAACCGAGGTTTACCACTTCATCGGTAAAGACATCATCAACTTCCATGCGCTGTTCTGGCCGTCGATATTGAGTGCAGCTGAGTACCGAACACCAACGGCGGTTAACGCCCACGGTTTTGTCACCGTGAATGGTGCCAAGATGTCGAAATCGCGTGGTACCTTTATCAAAGCTCGTACCTTCCTGAACCATCTCAGCCCAACCTACCTGCGTTATTACTTCGCCGCGAAGCTGGGTGCCAGCGTCGATGATTTCGATCTGAATCTGGAAGACTTCGTACAACGCGTTAACACCGATCTTGTGAACAAGCTGGTGAATATCGCCAGCCGCACTGCAAACTTCGTTAAGAAGTCGGGTGGCAAGCTGAGCGAAAACTGTGTTGAACAAGACATGGTGCAAAGCTTTATTGATCGCGGCGACGTTATTGCCGAACTGTACGAGCAACGCGAATTCAGCAAAGCCATGAAAGAAATCATGGCACTGGCAGACCGCGCTAATGAGTACATTCAGGAAAAAGCCCCGTGGGCAATGAACAAAGAAGAAGGCCGTGAGCAGGAAGTATTGGACGTGTGCTCCGTTGCCATCAACCTGTTCCGTCAGCTGATTACTTACCTGGCACCGGTACTGCCAGAAATTGCTGAAAAAACCAAAGCCTTCCTGAATCTGGAATCTCTGGATTGGGATGCACGCACCACGATTCTGCTTGATCATGAGATCAACAAATTTAAACCAATGCTGGGTCGTGCAGAAATGGCGAAAGTAGAAGCGATTCTGGAAGAAACCAAAGCTGAGCTTGCTAAAGAAAATGGCGAAGCAGCACCGGCGAAAGCAGAAACCAAAGCGGCTGAGAAAAAGCCTGCGAAAAAAGAGAAAAAGACCAAGAAGAAAGGTCCAGAGCTGAGAGAGGACGGTAACGAAGTAATCGCACCAGAAATCCAGTTTGACGACTTCGCCAAGGTGGATTTACGTGTCGCCAAAATCGTCAATGCCCAACACGTTGAAGGTGCTGATAAGTTATTGCAGCTGACTCTGGATATTGGCAACGGCGATGTGCGTAACGTTTTCTCGGGCATCAAATCCGCTTACGCACCGGAAGATCTGATTGGCAGCCTGACCGTCATGATTGCTAACCTTGCACCTCGTAAGATGAAGTTTGGTATGTCTGAAGGCATGGTGCTGGCCGCGGGTCCGGGTGGCAAAGATATCTGGCTGCTGGAGCCGGATGAAGGTGCTAAACCTGGTATGCGAATTCTCTAAGGAATCCGCTGAAATCTGTGTTGGATGTTTTTTAAAGCAGCAACAGGATGTTGCGTGCCTATCGCAGGCACAGGGGCGTGCCCTACGATGAGTGCGGCTAAAAATATCCAATGCAGATTCGTGATTGCTTTCGAGTGACATCAAAACGCCCGAACAGTATGCTGTTCGGGCGTTTTCTTGTTTAAGCTGTGGTTTCCTGCAATGCGTTATTTACTCTGTCTTCCTCTATTACTCACCGCGCTTACTGCTCATGCCGAGTCCTTTGTGTGGAAAGTCAGCAAAGGGGCCAATCATATTTATCTTGGCGGCACCTTTCATTTGTTAAAAGAAGAAGATTACCCACTGCCAAAAGAGTTTGAGCAAGCTTACGAAAAAGTAAACTGGCTGGTATTTGAAACCGATATTGGCAAGCTGGAGACGGCTGAGTTTCAGCAACAATTCCAGCAAGCTTTCTTATTGCCGGAGGGACAGACATTAAAAACCAGCCTATCCGATGATGCATTCCGTAAATTAAACAATTACTGCCTGCTGAACAATATCGACCTGCAGCAATTTATGGCCTTTAAACCACAGTTTATCACCCTGATTATCACCGTACAGGAATTACAAAAATATGGACTGACGGCTGAAGGCGTCGACAGCTATTTTTATAATAAGGCCAAAACCGATGGAAAAATAACCAGTCAGCTGGAAAGCATAGAGAGCCAGATTCAATATCTGGCGAATATGGCGCAGGGCAATGAAGACAATCTGATCGAACAAACTCTGGCCGACGCACGAGAACTGGAAGCCATGATGAATGGCTTACGCAATGCATGGCGAACAGGTAACGAAGAAAAACTCAATCTGCTCGGGAATATGCCGATGCTAACCGACTATCCTGAAATTTATCGCAGTTTGCTGGTTGAACGTAATAACAACTGGATGCCACGCATCAAAAATCTGATCAAACACCCTGAATCCAAGTTCGTATTAGTAGGCGCCTTACACTTGGCAGGAAACGATGGCTTGCTGAATTTGCTGGCACAACAAGACTACCGGATCGAACAATTACGATAACAAGCTAAAACTGGGAGTCACAACGACATCAGCGACGCTAAGATCCGGGTATATTGCAGAATCAGAACCATCACAGAGACGTTATTATTTCACCAGATATGGAATCGATGCCATATCTGGCCACAGCCCTGATAAATCAATAGGCAATGCGTTTGGTGTTCTGCAAATGCTGATAGCTCACGTTATCGCTTACCGAGCCCCCACCTAAAGTTCCACACCCTAACGTCCAGGATAAATTGAGACCGTTTTCAGCACCGATACACCCCTGTGTCCCTGCGGTGGCGACCAATACACGACTCACCTGTGCAACGATGCTAAAAGCACTGATACGCTCTTTATTCTGGCTATGGATGATTGCAGTATGTCCTTTTCCTTCAAGCTCCAGAATTTCATAGACATGATCCAGAGCTTCACGCTCTGAGTGAACAGTTACCAGCGATAAAACAGGCGCCAGTTTTTCCCGCAACAGCGGCGAATCGAATTCATAAGCAGCGACATCAGCAATGATAAGCTTAATGTCATAATCACGTACAACACCAATTTCCAGGCAAATATCCACCGCCGTCTGTCCAATAAATTCAGGAGCAATACGACCGTTGGAAGAAAATACAACCTCCAGCAAACGCCGGATTTCGTCTTTCGTTAGTAATGCCGCACCATGCTGGATGGCATGTACTTTGAATTCATCAACAATTACCTGATCTACCAGCAAATTATTTTCACTGCCACATACAACACCATTGTCGAATGACTTGCTGTTAATCACTTTTTCTGCCGCGTCAGCGACATCGCAATCATCACAAATCCACACCGGTGCATTGCCTTTACCAACACCAATTGCCGGTGTACCAGACGAATAAGCACTCTTCACCATCGATGGACCACCCGTCGCCAGAATCATGCTGATATCATCATGACTCATATAAGCCTGAGTCACCTTACGATTAGCCGGTAACAGTGGTGTTTGAACCAGATTTTCAGGAGCACCTGCGTCCTTCAGTACATTGCGAATTAACTGCACGGTATAATCACCGACCTGTCTTCCCTTACGATGGGAGCTGATGACAATCGCGTTACGGGACTTAAGAGAGATCAACGTTTTGAATACGATGGTTTCGACCGGGTTTGTAATTGGAATCATACCGAATACAACACCAACCGGCATGGTCATTTTCTCTACACCGTTTGCTTCCAACTCGAGGACACCATTGCCCGGTTTGTTAATTAAAGACTGTGCCACATCCAGTGAGCCCAGTTTAATTTTTAGCATTTTATGATCAACAACACCCATACCCGATTCTTCCCGGGTTCTCAATGCCAGTTCCGCAGCCCTGTCATAAATTAGTTGGGATATCTTTTCGATAATCTGGTCAACTTTTTCCTCTGGCCAGCTGATAAACTCTTCATGTGCAGATACAGCGGCTGCAACCTGCTGATCGACAGCGGGCACTTTGGTACGAAGTACCGCATCATTTTTTACGATGCTCTGATTGTTTTTAAAGCGATTAATCAGGCTGTTATTAACCAAACCCAGAAACTCTTTATGGGCTTCGGTATCGGTAACAGATATTTTTTCGAGACAATCCTGAGTAAGGCATTGCGTTTTTACTGGAGTACGCGCAACCGCTGTCAAAGAACGTGTTTCTTTGCTGATAATACTAATCGCACCAATAATATCGCCTGCGTGATGAGTACTGAGATCGACCATTATTCCCAGGTCTTCATCATAATATTGTAGGACAACAACACCTTGCTCAAGGTAATAACAATCTGTTGCTTGTTCATTCTGATAAAAAACCACATCGCCTTTATTAAACGAGATATCAACCAGATAGTTTCTAAGGTTTTCAAAATTGTTAAAGGTTTCTGATAGGTTTACTGCTGACTCTATCATTTACTACTTTCCTTATAGTTCAGGTTATCAAATAGTTGGTTATTGCGATGAGAACCGTTATCATGCTGACACACATTGAATGTTACTGACAAGAAACTAGTTACAAATTTTTAAAGCTTTATTACACGCTTAAAATTCATACAGTTTTATTTCATTCATTGCTCACCAGGAATTTTTTTTAGCGGAAGAAATACATGGATAAACTACGTTTAAAGGATGTAGAAAACCTATTAGGGATATATCCTCCTTTCTTCATCAAAGAAATAGGAATCGATGAAAACAAGGATAGTTTTTTAATCAGAATTGATGAAGAAAGCAGTCGCTCAAAGCTGTCTATAAGGTCAAGATTCAGAGAAAACCCAACAGCAAAGACCTATCGATGGAAGCATACTCAATTAGGAAGATATGCCACTCAGATAGAATTCAGAACAACGCCGTCTGGCTTCAAACGGTTAACCACACCGGTATTTCCTTCATTTTTAGGTAAGCCCGATTCAGAGTACACCGTCCAACTTTGTGACTCCGTATTATTGGGTCACTCAAAAAAACTCGATCCGAAAACAATCTCAGAGCTGACAGGGAGTCAGGAAGAAATTGTTAAGAGAATAATTCTGGCAGCAGAAAGTGACAAATTAGACAATCAGGCAAGCAGTTTATTACCACTTGAAACTGACCCGATCTGGATTCGGATTATAAAGAGCGAGTTTCCGCTTAAAACCAAGTCCAATCCTTTGCGTATGTTGCTGCATAAACTTGAACTGGCAGAGCTGAAAGGAGAAGGATCACTTCAGGAGTCAATTTCGACACTGCGTGCATTCTTCATTAAAAACAAAGCGCGGTTAAAGTCGGAATATCAACAAATTGGCGCTAAAAATGATGCGCTGCCACAAACACAACCACGTCAGAAGTCACTCAAGCCTGACCACCCGGTATGGGAGAATATTCTTAATGGCAGTGTTTCTATTATCTCATCAAATCTGGCATTTAATCTCTACATTACTCGATTAAAGGATTTGTACAAAGATGACCTTGCGCTTTCTGAGAAGCGCGAAATCGTTATCGATATGATGAAGTATCTGAAGAAGAACATGACGAACCTGAAAGCAGAACTGCTTTCGATTAAACGTCTGTCGCAGAGTCTTGAGCAAGAGAGCCGTGGAGCCGAAGTTCCCGATGCTCATCATAATATCTGGATCGATATTCTTGACGATAAAGTCAGTATTAACACACAACGTATCAATCTGAGTTTATTGCTGGTTAAAATTAAAGGCCAACGTGGCCAAGTCAGTAATGAACAGTGCGCAGAAGAATTACGCCAGTTCTTCGTTGAAAATCAACGAACCATGAAAACGGAAGTTGCACAGATTAACCAACTGGTACGCCAGGCGGTATAACAGGATTTAGAAGTAATGAGCAAAGTTAGTATCCGTTCCGAGTTATTGAACCTGGAAACTCTGATCGAAAGAATCAATCAACGTGATTACCTGGTAATCGCTGCTGATGAGAAAGTACTATCCCAGTTACCCAGTGGTAACTGGATTGCAGGCACCATTCCCTACTTTATGGGTGAAGACGGTGGTGAGGTCAGTCAGAATAAAGCGTTCGTTAATACCATCGACGGCATCAGTGGCAATAATCCGCCACGCATTACGCCTTATGATGTGCATTCCATTGAGAACATCGCCAGCGATGCGCCAGATAATGGCTTTACCATCACCATTCTCCCGGCAGGTTCCGATATCCATATTAACTATGCTGACAATGCACCGTCATTTGCGAATATGTTCTTTACTCCGGTGGTCGGCTGGATTGCCGGCGCTCACCTGGCCGAAGCAGACGCCAGCGCCAAAGTAGGGTTTGGTACCGCCAGCATGTTGATGGCAGATAAAGGCATCGCAATGCACGTACCTCTGCCGGAAAATCAGTTCGCTAATATTAATATTGTAAACTTGTTCCAGCAGGGCAATGGCGCAGAAATCAAATTCCCACAAAGTGGCTTTAACGTTAACAACTGCGAAGTCGATGGCCAACCAACCAATCTCGCCAGTTACCTGAAAGAACACAACATCGATACCCGCTTGCCCCTGGTAGCCGACTACAACGGTGTCAATGTCAATGTTTCGATCAAGGAAGCCGGTTCCGATTCCGTGGATTTATACGCTCCTGTATTTGAGGGCGTGGGCTATCGTTTTGCCAATCCGGTTGGTGATTACGTTGCCAGTCTGGAAGGTGCAATCGCCACGGAGCAAACCGATCAGGCCGCACTGTCGTTTAACTGCATACTTAATTTCCTGTATGGGGAACTGGAAAGTCGAAAAACCGCGACTCTGACCGGGCCATTTACTTTCGGCGAAATTGCCTATCAGCTGGTCAATCAGACTCTGGTTTATCTCACCCTCGAAGACGCCTGATTTTCAGAGTTCTTGTCGCCGGTTTCTTCTGAAAGTATCACTGCCTGAGGTATCGGGCAGTGATATACTCCGCCAATCAATAACACTAACAATGGACGCCTTGATGAAAGCCTTTCTGACCTTTCTGACTTCCCTTTGTCTGATCTTTGCCTTTGCTGGCGAAGCACACGCCAAGCGTTTTGGTGGTGGTGGTGGCTTTGGCAAAAGCCATAAGACCACGCCATTTTTTAAGAAAAAATCTGAACCGCAAAAACAGCAACAACAGGGCCAGAATGCTGCACAGAAGAAACGCGGTGGCATGATGGGTGGTTTGCTCGGTGGCTTATTGGCCGGCGGCTTGTTTGCAGCCTTATTAGGAAGTGGCGCATTTGAGGGGATCCAGTTTATGGACATCATCCTGTTTGCCCTGTTGGCCTTTATCGCGCTGAAGATATTTCGCTCACTGGCAGGCGCCCAACGTCAGCCTGCCATTCAGGGAGCCGGTTATGGCCAGCAACCACAACAACGTCAGAGCTTTGAAATGCCAAAAGATGCCCCGGCAGGAGGACACGCTTTTGATGCAACGACAGCGCAAGATCAATCGCCCCGCAACCTGCCACCGGGTTTTGATGCCGAAGGTTTTGTTCAGGGCGCACTGGAGCATTACCGAACTGTTCAGCAAGCCTGGAATGACGGCAAGCTGGAAGTGATTGAAGAATACGTATCTGCACCACTGTTCGCTGGTCTGAAGCAACAACGCGAACGCCTTATGGTACCGCCACAAACAGAAATCCTCGATTTAAATGCCGACATTGTGCGTGCAGACCAGAACGGTTCCGTCGCTGAAATCAGCGTCCTGTTTCGCGGTTTGTGCAAAGATGAGCTGGAGAAGTCTGAAGACGGTATTTTTGATACCTGGCATCTGGAACGCGATACCGCCGCGTCAGATTCTAACTGGGTCATCGTCGGAATCGAAGCCGAGTAAGCACACTACCTTTATGCTTACGTCCCTGGTCAGAACACCCCAGATCAGGGACCTTATACATTCTTCAAAACTACTGTCGAACAGCGCTTCTGGCTGTTTCCGTTCGCGCTCTTCCGTCGCTGCTCCCTGCATTATTCGCTGTCTTGAGAACTCATTTAGCGAGGTTTCAACCCAAACATCGCGCCTCATTCGTGACTTAGTTTCATATTTGTAATTCTATAAATTACACAAAAAGCACAATTAGTTACATTTTGGCGCAATTCATCCTGACATAATCCGCCGCGCTGGCGCTCCATCTACGCCATTTTTATTAAAAACCAGATATACCCAAGGATCACTTAATGTTGAAGCAAAGCTCAGTATTGGCTGCGGCTGTTATGCTTGCGTCCCAAAGCATGGCATCCGGATTTAAAATCAATGAACAGGCTGCAAGTGCATCTGGCCGTGCATTTGCTGGCAGTGCTGCGGTAGCGAAAGACGCTTCCGTTGTCTTCTTTAACCCGGCTGGTATGAGTCGCCTTGAACGCTCCCAGGCATCATTCGGTTTCACTTACCTGAATCTGAACGGCGAATTCAGCGGAGAGCGTATCGACCCTGCCGGACTCAGCAGCAACCTGCCAAAAACTGCACAGACGCCATTTGGCGAAGCCGGTGTCTACAACGACGGTGGAAACTTTCTCGAAGATAAATTGATTCCATTTGGCTATTACGTTCACAAACTGGATGATAAAGCGGCCGTGGGCCTGGGTGTTTTTGCTCCTTTTGGCACATCAACCAATTACGACCAGGGCTCTTTGGCCGGTGGTTTTGCCGATGAAACACAACTGTCGGCTATCGACATCCAGCCAACCTTTTCTTATCAGGTTACCGACACCTTCTCGTTCGGTGTGGGTATCGACATCGTTTATGCCAAAGGCCTGTTAAGCAAGGAACTGGATCTGGTTCCATTAGCCGCTGCTTATCAAGCTGCAAGCGCTGGTCAGCAAATTAATCCGGAAGACTACCGTGGCTACGAGAATAAGTTCGAAGTATCCGGTGACGACATCGGCTATGGCTGGAACTTTGGTTTGATGTGGGACCTCAACCAAACGACCACACTGGGATTTGCTTACCGCTCGGAAGTGGATTTCGAGTTGAAAGGAAAATCAAAGTTCGAGAAATCTGAAGGCGTAGTGGCTTACTCGGCTGCTTCCAACAAAATTGTACCCGCTGATACCGACGCGGCTCAAACCGAGCTGAATATACTGCGAACAGCCAATACTGGTTCTCCAGACACCACACCGCTGAATGCCGCTGGCCAGCCAGCAACCGGCAAAATTGAAAAACAGGACTCTCAGGTTCCATTAACCGGTCCACGCTCGGCGACCATCAGTGTTGCGCATGACTTTAACACTCGTCTGCAATTGCTCGCAGGCGTAACCTGGACTGACTGGTCTTCATTCAAATACTTCGACGTTATTGCTACCGATGAGGGTGTGATTGATGATATCGCCGGTCTGGGCGAAAACTACATAGGCCACATTGTCGAGAAATGGAGCGACACCGTTTCCTACTCAGTTGGTGCCGAATATCTGTTAAACCAGGACTGGACCTTGCGTACCGGATACGCCTTTGACGAATCTCCCGTTGATAGCCAGCACCGCACCGCTCGCGTGCCGGACAATGATCGTCAATGGTTAACAGCCGGTGCAACCTACACGCTGAATAACCACTGGAGCTTCGATGCAGGTATCGCGTATGTGTTCATCGACAAAACCAAGATTGATGAGTACAACTACGACCTGAACGACCAGCAAAAAGGTAGCGACAACCTCAAAGGTGAGTACGACGTGAACGCGTTGGGACTGTCTTTCCAGATGAACTACCGCATGTAATTCTGGTTGTCTCTATCCTTCAAAAAGCCCGGATTTTTCCGGGCTTTTTTGTCTGCTTTAGCAGCTACAGAACTAACGTCTCGTCACCATCACGAAACACCAGACTCTCCGGCATCGACTGATGCCCTCCCAGGCTGTTCTTCACGCAGAAATGACACGTTGCTTACAATCGGACAATGAAAACAACCATTAAAAACAAGAGTCGGATTCGCTATTATCGCTCAGTGACTTTCATTTGATGCCACCCGTTTGATCAACAACCGGAGAGGTGTACGGTTACGGCACAAGATTTCCTGAGTCTTCGCGGATTGCTGTTCAGCCACAGCAAATGTATTTTTTGACCGGTATTTCTATAAATACGTCTTGCTGAGTCGCGCCCTTACCGCCTTGCGATGTGTTTACAAAGCACACACCCTTTCGTATCATTCGTCACCCGAGGGCAGCAACAGCTGCCTTTTTGCGTTTTTAAGGATTCAAACCTATGCATGCCATCATGAACACCTACGGGCGTTTACCGGTGACTTTTACTTCTGGCCAGGGCAGCTGGCTGAATGGTGAAGATGGAAAGCAGTATCTGGATGCACTCAGCGGCATTGCTGTGTGTGGTCTGGGTCATGCTCATCCTGCAGTTACCAAAGCGCTGTGCGAACAAGCAGACAAGCTTATTCATACCTCCAACTTATACGGTATTGAACGTCAGCAAGCGCTGGCGGAAGCACTGCGACGCGTGTCTGGCATGGACAATGTGTTTTTCTCCAACTCGGGTGCTGAGGCCAACGAAGCGGCGATTAAAATCGCTCGTAAATACGGCCACGATAAAGGCATTCATGAAGCCAGAATCGTGGTCATGACTCAGTCGTTCCATGGCCGTACTCTGGCCACTTTGTCAGCCACCGGTAATGCCAAAGTACACGAAGGGTTTGGTCCACTGGTCAGCGGCTTTGTCCGAGTGCCTTATAACGATATCGCTGCGTTGGAGTCCGTGATCAAGGCCGATTCAAACATTGTTGCGGTATTAATGGAGCCGGTTCAGGGCGAAGGAGGTTTAGCGACCGCTTCCGCAGACTACCTGCATGCAGCGCGTGAATTGTGCGATCAACACGAGTTATTACTCATGCTGGATGAAATCCAGACCGGTAATGGCCGAACTGGCAGCTACTTCTGCTACCAACAGTTTGGCTTTATGCCGGACGTGTTGACCACCGCCAAAGGTTTGGGCAACGGCGTACCCATCGGCGCCTGTTTAGCAAATGGCAAAGCTTCGGAGGTATTACAACCCGGTAACCACGGTTCGACGTATGGTGGAAACCCACTGGCATGTGCCGCGGCATTTGCTGTGGTTGAAACCATCGAACAAGACAAGCTGAGTGAACACGCCGCTGAAATGGGCGAATATTTACGCGCTCAATTCACGGAAAAACTGCAAGGCACGGGTAAGTTAAAGGAAATCCGTGGTCGTGGTCTGATGATTGGTCTGGTAATGGATCAGGATTGTCCGCAGCTGATGGCTCAGGCCGTTACCGAACAACAGTTATTAATTAACGTCACGGCGGGCAATGTGATTCGTTTATTGCCGCCATTAAATCTGAATAAAGAAGAAGCCGATCAGATTGTTGAACGTGTCGTAGCTTTAGTTACGACACTCGGCTAAGAGAGAATTATTGTGAGACATTTTTTAACCCTGCTGGATCTCTCTCCGGAAGAATTAGACTGGGTAGTTAATCGCGCGATTGAGCTGAAAAAAATTCATCGCTCTGGCGAGATTCATGAGCCACTAAAAAATAAAGTACTGGGTATGATTTTCGAAAAATCATCGACCCGTACCCGTGTATCCTTTGAGGCTGGCATGGCACAACTGGGCGGCAGCGCGATTTTCTTATCGCCACGTGATACTCAGTTAGGTCGCGGCGAACCCATCGAGGACAGCGCACGCGTGTTATCCCGTATGGTCGATGTCATCATGATCCGTACCTTCGATCACGAAACCGTCGAACGTTTCGCCGCGTTTTCTCAGGTGCCGGTTATTAATGCCTTAACCGATGACTTCCACCCATGTCAGCTGCTGGCCGATGTACAGGCCTATGTTGAACACCGTGGCAGCATCAAAGGTAAAACCGTTGCCTGGATTGGTGATGGCAACAACATGTGCCATTCCTACATCAATGCCGCACGCCAGTTTGGCTTCACCTTAAACGTGGCTTGCCCGGAAGGCTTTGAACCGGCCGAGCACCTGGTGAAAGAAAACGCGGATCGTGTAAACGTACTGCGTGATCCAAAAGAAGCGGTTAAAAACGCCGATCTGGTGGTGACCGACGTTTGGGCTTCTATGGGTCAGGAAGACGAGCAGGATGATCGTCTGGCTAAGTTCCAGGATTATCAGGTTTCTCCTGCTCTGCTGGATCTGGCGAACGACGACGTTGTCTTTATGCACTGTTTACCAGCGCACCGTGGTGAAGAAGTCAGCGAAGATTTGCTGGACGACAAACGCTCTGTTGTTTGGGATGAAGCGGAAAACCGCTTACATGCTCAAAAAGCACTGCTGGAGTTTTTGCTTTGTCAGGAAGAAGAGTAGCAGGAAGAAGAATGCCTTCTTTCGCTGGACTAGCTGACACAAAAAACCGGGCTCTTTAGCCCGGTTTTTTATTTTCCAAAGATTATCAGAAAAACAACTTCTGCAGTTCGTCACCCGGCTCTTCAGCCCGCATAAAGGCTTCACCAACTAGGAACGCATTCACGTTATTATCACGCATCAGCTTCACATCGTCCGGAACCAGAATACCGCTTTCTGTCACTAACAGGCGGTCTGAGGGAACCTGATCCAATAAACCCAGTGTGGTATCCAACGTCAGCTCAAACGTGTGCAAGTTACGGTTATTGATACCCACCAGCGGTGTGGACAGCTTCAGCGCCGATTGCAGCTCTTCGCCATCGTGTACCTCTACCAGCACGTCCATTCCCAGCTCTTCTGCCAAGCCAGCCAGGTCCTGCAGCTGCATATCGCTTAATGCAGAAACGATCAGCAGAATACAATCAGCGTTCAATAAACGCGCTTCATAAACATGGTATGGGTCGATCAGGAAGTCTTTACGAATCACTGGTAATGAACATGCACTACGGGCAGCGATTAAATAATCTTCATGGCCTTTAAAGTAATCGCGATCGGTTAATACCGATAAACAAGCCGCGCCACCCTTTTCGTACGATTCAGCGATTTGCTCAGGAACAAAGTTCTCACGCAACACACCTTTGGAAGGTGACGCCTTTTTAATTTCAGAAATAACCGCTGGCAGGCCTGCATCTACTTTCGCTTTCATAGAGCGGTAGAAGCCACGTAGCTCAGACGGATCGCGATCAATCGCCTGCGCTTTAGTTTCAGCTAACGGTGCAGTTTTACTGCGCTCTGCAATTTCCTGTTCTTTAGTCGCCAGGATCTTTTTTAAGATGGTTGGTGTGTTCATTGTGCTCTGCTCTGTTGCGGCAGTTAATTTTTAAAGTGTTCCGAAACCTTTTGAGTCGACTCAGGTTTCTGTGGAGGGAAGCTATTTGAATATTTTCACAGCAGCCGCATGGATGCGGCGGTAGGATCGTGGTTCATGGACGAACTTTCGATCCTGCGACTGAAAATAATCAGATGGCTTCGCTCATTTCCGGTCTGGCAGGTTAATCAGCCCTGACCGTCTTCAGCAATATATTTCGAGAAGCTTGCCAGCTCTTTAATTTTTTCCAGCGCCATACCGCTATAAATCGCGTCTTCCGCCATATCAACGCCATCTTTAAAGCTTACCGACAAACCGGCAACATAAATTGCGGCACCAGCATTAATTGCCAGCATATCTGCGGCTTTTTTACCGGCATCGGAGTCTCGTTTACCTAAGGCATTTTTAATCAGGGCTAAACTTTCATCAGCGCTATCAATGCTTAATCCAGTTAAGTCCTGACGCTCAAGACCCACATCTTCCGGTTTAATTTCGAACTCGCGAATTTCACCATTTTTTAATTCGCAGGCGTACGTTTCAGTCGCCAGAGAAATTTCATCTAAACCATCTTTGGAGTGAACCACCATAATATGGCCCGCACCTAAACGCTGTAATACTTCAGCAACCGGACGCACCAACTCTTTGCTGAAAACACCAATCAGCTGATTTTTAACACCCGCCGGATTGGTCATAGGACCCAGCACGTTAAAGATGGTACGCAGGCCTAACGCTTTACGCGGGCCAATGGCGTGTTTCATCGCACTGTGGTGCTGAGGTGCAAACATAAAGCCCACACCCAACTGATGAATACATTCCGCAACCTGATCAGAATTTAACGCCAGATTTACACCCGCCGCTTCCAATAAATCAGCACTGCCGGAACTGGAAGAAACACCACGGTTACCGTGCTTCGCGACGTTGCCGCCAGCCGCCGCAACGATAAACGAAGACGCAGTCGAAACATTAAACAGGTTAGCGCCGTCGCCGCCAGTGCCTACAATGTCAACGGCGTTATCGACTTCAATGTTGACACCGCTGGCCAGTTCACGCATCACCGTAACCGCACCAACAATTTCGTCGATGGTTTCGCCCTTCATACGCAGTGCAACCAGAAACGCACCGATTTGAGCATCGTCACAGTCACCGGTCATAATCTGGCGCATCACGGCCGTCATTTCGTCAGTGGTTAAATCCTGCTGCTCAACCACACGGGCCAACGCTTGTTTAATATCCATGTTATTCCCCTGCGATCAGATTTTGGTTTTTAAGAAGTTCGCCAACAAATCATGGCCATGTTCTGTCAGAATGGATTCTGGATGGAACTGCACACCCTCAATAGCCAGTTCTTTATGACGTACTCCCATAATTTCTTCCATACTGCCATCTTCATTTTCGGTCCAGGCGGTAATTTCCAGACAATCCGGAATAGTATCTTTATCGATGACCAAAGAGTGATATCGGGTAGCGTTATAACCTGCCGTTAATCCGGCAAAAACACCCGAGTCCTTATGATGAATCGGTGAGGTTTTGCCGTGCATCACCCGGCCGGCACGAATAATATCGCCACCAAACGCCTGGCCAATACTCTGGTGACCTAAACAAATTCCAAGAATTGGTAATTTACCGGCAAAGTGTTTAATTGCCGCCATGGAAATACCCGCTTCATTCGGGGTGCATGGCCCTGGCGAAATCACTAAGTGTTTCGGGTTGAGTGCTTCAATTTCTTCGATGGTAATTTCATCGTTGCGGAACACTTTTACATCTGCGCCCAGCTCAGCAAAATACTGAACCACGTTGTAGGTAAAAGAGTCGTAGTTATCGATCATGACTAACATAGTGTGTACTCCTCTGCCTTATTCCTGATCCAGTCCGGCTTCCGCCATGGCAACCGCACGGAACATCGCACGACCTTTATTCATGGTTTCTTTCCATTCCAGACGCGGCACAGAGTCCGCTACCACACCGGCGCCCGCCTGAATATTCAGTACGCCGTCTTTGATTACAGCAGTACGGATCGCAATTGCCGTATCCATATTACCGTTCCAGCTTAAATAACCCACAGCGCCGCCATAAACACCGCGCTTGGTAGATTCAAATTCGTCGATGATTTCCATCGCCCGGATTTTGGGCGCGCCACTTAATGTGCCCGCCGGATGAACCGCACGTAACACGTCCATCGCAGTAATGCCGTCTTTTACTTTACCTTTTACGTTAGAAACGATGTGCATCACATGGCTGTAACGTTCCACCACCATCTGATCCGTCACCTCCACTTCACCGGTTTGTGCCACACGACCAACATCATTACGGCCTAAATCGATCAGCATTAAATGTTCAGCGATCTCTTTTGGATCACCTAATAATTCGGCTTCCAGCGCCTGGTCTTCTTCTTCGGTCTGGCCACGATAACGGGTGCCAGCAATCGGACGGACCGTCACTTCACCATCTTCTAATCGCGCCAGAATTTCCGGTGAGGAGCCAACCACGTGGAAATCACCTAAATTCAGGCAATACATATAAGGCGATGGATTTAAGGTACGCAGCGCGCGATAAATATTCACTGGGTCACCGGAATACGGTACCTGCATACGCTGGGAAATCACACACTGCATAATGTCGCCGGATAGCACGTATTCTTTGATGTTATCCACGGCATCCATAAATTCCTGCTCGCCAAACATCGAGCGGAAATCACTTTCGGCGATTGCTTTAGGCGCTGCCAGCGGCTGACCAATGTCACCCTGATAAGGTTTGCGAATTTGCTGGCGCAGTTGTTCGATGCGCTGCTCAGCAGCTTCTAACGCATTTTCAACCGCTGGGTTAGCCATCACAATTAAATGCAGCTTACCGCTGAGGTTATCGAAAACCACCACTTCTTCCGACACCATCAATAGAATATCTGGCGTCTGCAGATCGTCTTTTGGGCAAGTGGCTTTCAATTTGGGTTCGATGTAACGAATCGTGTCGTAACCAAAATAACCGACTAAACCACCATCAAATTTTGGCAGGCCATCCAGTGTCGGCACATGAAACTGCTGCTGAAATTCACTGATGTATTCAAGAGGGTCTTCGACATCAAACTGTTCGACAATGTCGCCGTCTTTTTCGATCTGAATCTGCTGACCATAAACCTTTAAAATTTCACGGCATGGCAAACCGATGATGGAGTAACGCCCCCATTTCTCGCCACCCTGAACCGACTCAAGCAAATAGGTGTAAGGCTGAGCAGCCAGCTTTAAGAAGGTCGTTAACGGCGTATCAAGATCAGCCAGTACCTGGCGTGCAACCGGTATGCGATTATAGCCCTGTTCAACCAGGGTCTGGAATTGTTGCGGTGTCATATAAAACCTTTGGAGACTCGTTGGTTAACACTGTGGCAGCCAGTTTTCAGGCACAAATCCACATCACAGAAAAATTACTGCGTTAACACCATCGCTGGGTCAGATGCTGACCCTGCTGTAACGGGCGGTTATATTGGAAAAACACCGCGCTCTCCGATAATCAGGGGAAATGTGATTGGGTAGCCGAACTATACCAGATAAGGCACAGCCGACAAGCATAAGCAGGAATGGAACACTTTATTCGCGCCAATCCAGGCAAGGCCAGTGTTTTTCAAGAGCGATCAAACGCAATTCCTCATTCGGGTTAAGCACAACAGGCTGTGCAACTGCTTCCAGCAAGGGCACATCAGAATGACTATCGGTGTAAAAAGCGGCATCAGCAAAGGTCAGGTTACGCTCCAGTAAAAACTGCCGCGCCAGCGCCACTTTACCATCGCCATAACACATAGGTTGCTGCAAGCCGCTGATCTCGCCATTTTCTTCAACCAAGCGATTACTGATAACGTGAGGGATACCCAACTCTTTTGCGTAAGCCTCAGCCACCACATTGTCAGAGCCGGTAATCATGACCAACTCTGTTCCCTGTCGCTGGTACGCGAACAGTAATGATGCAGCCTGGGGATAAATATGAAGATTGCCGCGCTCGAAAAAAAAGTCATCAACCCTCTGGCGGTATTCAGCCAGGGTCATACCACGCGTGCGTGTGCGGTAGTAATTAGAGAGGCGTGCATGGGTCACCGTGCCTTTCTTATAAGCCCGATATAACGAAGCGAGAGCCTGAAGCGCTTCGACCATAGCCCAGCGCTCATGTTTGAAGCGCCACTTAATCCAAAGACTGTTAGCATCCTTGTTGATCAAAGAATCGTCGAGATCGAAAAACACAACAGGAAGATCAAAAACCTGCATAGTAATGCTCGTTATTGGTCAGTGCGCTAGCCTATCACAACGGCTCACTGACCCCCAGCGCAGCCAGGCGCCAATGGGTAATGGTGGCAGTCGATATGGCGTCAGGATTTGCCAGCGCCAATTGCTGCAACCCCTGCCAAAGGGCAGTTACATGGGTGTCCAGACCGAATAATTTCAGCGATGCCAACATCCGGCTAAGGCGCCTATGGTTGTGATTATCCGGAGTCATCCAATGTAACTCCTGCACGTTCTTTGGCGCCAGCAACTCAAAGCCCTGTGGCGTTTCCCGCAGAACCACACCATAAAACTGCAACATACGCAGCAATACACGGTGAACCGTGATTTGAAGCTCATCATCGCGACGGAATTCCACTGCAACTTCCTTCGTGACAACCGGCGCTTCCGGGTTATAAGGACTGGGATTGCGCAAGGGAAATAACCACTGGATATAGTCATGGCAACTCTCCAACTCGCTGTCTGAGAACGCCAGAATACCACTGAGCGTCCTGCCACGGTGGTCGGTTCCGGTACTTTTGTAGAAAGCAATGAGTGAATGCATAACGCGCTCATCTGGTGGTTAACTGAACCAGTATAGCCCTAAAATGACGCAAAGACGGTTACCAAAGTCTCAATCAAAAGGAAGTTACTTTCCGTTATAAATAGTTGACCTAAGACATGGTCAGAGTAATCTGAATAATCCATTCTTAGTAAGCAACTAACAAAAGGAGCGACTATGAAAGGTTTGGAAATCAGCTTCCGCGACATCGATCATTCTGACAGCATTGAACAAACCATTCGGGAGAAGGCTGGCAAGCTGACCTCAACATACGACGGGATAACCGGGGTAAGAGCGGTTGTCGCTATGCCCCATAATCACAGCAACAAAGGTAAATTGGCTCACGTCTCGCTGGAAATCGGTTTACCGGGAGAGACCGTTGCGATTACGAATGACAATCACGACAACACGGATCATGAAGACATGTACTTAGCCGTGCGCGATGCATTCGATAAAGCGTCACGTAAAATCCGTAAAATTCACGACAAGCGCGTCGACAAAAATCGCCGGGCTAGCATCGTCTGATATCATCACACTAATAGAAAAGGCTCCTCCAGGAGCCTTTTGATGTTGTTAAGCTTATCGCGCTACTCAAAAACGACCTTTTAACATCACCTGCAGCAGCCCAGGGCGAACCAGATCGGCGTATAACCGCCCCATGTCCTGCGGTGAAATCGGAAAGTCTTCTTTAATCCAGCGTACAACCACCATAAAAGATGCCCCGGTTAAAAAGTCGACGACATAATTCACCTGACTACGATCTTTAATAAGCGCTGCGTGGGCGTTGATATACCCCTCCATAACACGACCAACATACAGTTTGAATTCGGCCAGCATCAGAGCCTCAACATCCGCTTCCACCAATAATTTGGCAAAACGTGCGTTATCCGACCATTGCCGAAACATGATTTCGGCAATCTGAGGATCGACATTCGGTGACGCCCTCAGAGATGGCTCAACTTCCGCATAAAACTGCAGAAACATCCGTTCAATATAGCCACGGAGCAAATCATCTTTTGAATGGTAATGCAGGTAAAAGGTGGGTCTCGCCACTCCGGAATGCTGGCACACATTCGCGACTGAGATTTTTCCATAAGGCTGTTCAGCCATCAGCTCCAGCAGAGAATCCATTAATAAACGCCGGGTGCGCTCGACCCGCTTATCAACGTCTTTAGGCATAACTTTGATTTTCTTATAAATGTTAGACAACAGTCTATTACAAGCATATGACGGATGTCAGCCCCAGCGAATTGTCGTTTTGACCAACGACATCATATTCCAATGTGCAAAACCTGCAATCCAACATGACGGACATAAAAAAACCACCCGAAGGTGGTTTTTTTAGCATTCAGAAACCGCTGATCAGGCCGTTTCGAACATCTCTTCGCCAAGCTCAAACAATGGCTCTGCGCCGCCTTTCACGGCAGCAGTGAGACCAATGTAACGCGGCAATAAGCGCTTCACGAAGAAGCGTGCAGTGCCCAGTTTCGCTTTGTAGAAAGCTTCGTCAGCGTTGTTCAGTGCCACAGATGCCATCTTAGCCCACATGAAGGCGAACGCGGTGTAGCCAAATACCTGCAGGTATTCAACCGAAGCCGCACCAACTTCATTCGGGTTATTTTGCGCACTGTCGATCACCCACTGAGTCAGATCATTCAGGTTTTCAAGCGCCGCTTTTAATGGCTCGATGAACTCAACCATCGCTTCATTATCCACTTGAGTCGCAATGAACTCATTGATGTCCTGCTCGAACAGCTTATAGAAGGCGCCATTGTTACCAACCACTTTACGACCCATCAGATCAAGTGCCTGGATGCCGTTGGTACCTTCATAAATCTGGGTGATACGGATATCACGAACGTATTGTTCCTGACCCCACTCACGGATAAAGCCATGACCACCAAACACCTGCTGACCGGCCACGGCAGATTCCAGCGCGTTATCAGTCAGGAAGGCTTTTGCAACCGGCGTCAGCAGTGCCAGCATTGCATCCGCATGCTTACGGTCGTCTTCGTTATCGGTGAACTTAGCGATGTCCAGCCACTTAGCGACGTAAGTGGAGAATGCACGACCACCTTCGGTAAAGGCACGTGAAGTCATCAGCATACGACGAACATCAGGGTGTACGATAATCGGATCAGCGGCTTTATCTTTCGCCTGAGCACCGGTTGGCGCACGAGACTGGATGCGATCACGAGCGTATTCAACGGCATTCTGGTAAGACGCTTCCGCTGCACCAATACCCTGAACGCCAACACCCAGGCGCTCGTAGTTCATCATAGTGAACATTGCTGCCAGGCCTTTATTTTCGTCGCCAACTAACCAGCCCTTCGCGCCATCGAAGTTCATCACACAAGTGGCTGAGCCTTTGATGCCCATTTTGTGTTCGATTGACCCACAGCCCATGGTGTTGCTCTCGCCCAGAGAACCGTCTTCGTTAACCAGGATCTTAGGCACCAGGAACAGGGAAATACCTTTCGGCCCTGCCGGTGCATCTGGCAGCTTAGCTAACACCAGGTGAATAATGTTCTCGGCCATATCATGCTCACCCCAGGTGATGAAGATCTTGGTACCGGTTACATCGTAAGAGCCATCAGCATTTGGCGTCGCTTTGGTACGGATAATACCCAGGTCAGTACCTGCGTGTGGCTCAGTCAGATCCATGGCGCCTGACCAAACACCGGAATACATATTTGGCAGATACTTTTCTTTAAGTTCCTGGGAGCCGTGAGCATTCAGCGACAAACATGCACCCGCGGTCAGCATTGGAGCCAGGCCGAACGACATGTTGGCGCCCTGTACCATTTCTTCCATCTGACCCACCAGAGTTTTAGGCATGCCCATGCCACCAAACTCAGGATTACCGCCCAGGCCGTTAAGACCGGCTTCAATGTATGTCTGATACGCTTCTTTAAAGCCCGGAGCCGCAGTCACTTCACCGTCTTTCCAGGTAGAGCCTTGCTCATCACCCTCACGGTTCAGTGGCGCCAGAACCTGGCTGGCAATCTTGCCACACTCTTCCAGGATGGCCTCGGCGGTCTCAACATCAACAACGCCTTCCAAACCAGCTAACGAACTCCACAGTTTGTCTGCTTCAAAAACTTCATTCAGGACAAAGCGCATGTCGCGCAATGGTGCCTTATATTCTGCCATGATTCACCTCGTGTATATTTTTTGTTCTGTCATTGGCTCCAGCGACAGACCAACAAACAAAACGCCGCTATTGTAACGGCTGAAATTAAATTGCCTATACCAGAACGCAAAAAACCGCGTCAACACTGTCGTGAAGCGCGGTTTTTTGTGTCAGATCAGATTAGAACGCAAAGTGTTCTTCATGCAGATCCATCAGACTGTCTGCACCAGCCAGCATCGTCGCCGCATGCGACTTAGTACGTGGCAGGATGCGAGAGTAATAGAAACGTGCAGTGGTCAACTTGGCGTTGTAGAAATCTTCTTCAGTAGTACCACTGGCAAGCGCATCTTGTGCAGCTTTTGCCATCTTAGCCCACAGGTACGCCAACGTTGCGTAACCTGAGTACATCAGGTAGTCCACCGATGCAGAACCGACTTCATCACGGTTCTTCATAGCGTTCATACCCACTTTCATGGTCAGATCGCCCCACTCTTTGTTCAGCTCTGCCAAAGGAGCAATGAAAGGTGCCATCGCTTCGTTCTCAGCATTTTCTTTGCAGAAAGTGTGAACAATCTTGGTGAAGTTCTTCAGGCTCTGCCCCTGGGTCATCAGTACCTTACGACCCAACAGGTCGAGTGCCTGAATACCGGTAGTGCCTTCATAAATGGTAGAAATCTTAGCGTCACGCACCAGCTGTTCCATACCCCACTCAGCGATGAAACCGTGACCACCAAATACCTGAACGCCCAGGTTAGTCGCTTCGCAGCCAACTTCGGTCAGGAACGCTTTCGCGATTGGAGTCAGAAAGCCCAGCAATTCGTCTGCAGCCTTCTTCTCTTCGTCCGAGTTGCCTTTGTGAACGATGTCATTTTGCAGGGCAGCCAGATAAACCAGCGCACGACCACCTTCAGCAAACGCTTTCTGGGTCAGCAACATCTTACGAACGTCAGGGTGAACAATGATTGGGTCAGCAGCTTTCTCTGGTGCTTTCGCGCCAGTCAGAGAGCGCATTGCCAGACGGTCTTTTGCGTATGCCAGAGCACCCTGGAAAGAACCTTCTGCAGCCGTAACACCCTGAAGCGCCGTACCGATACGTGCTGTGTTCATAAAGGTGAACATGCAGTTCAGGCCTTTGTTCTCAGGACCAATCAGATAACCTTTTGCGCCGTCGAAGTTCATCACACACGTTGAGTTACCATGGATACCCATTTTGTGTTCGATTGAGCCACAAACCACTGCGTTACGATCGCCAACAGTGCCATCTTCGTTTGCGTTGAACTTAGGTACGATGAACAGGGAAATACCCTTGGTACCTTCTGGAGCGCCAGGCAGACGAGCCAGAACAATGTGTACAATGTTCTCTGCCATGTCGTGCTCACCGGCAGAGATAAAGATTTTAGTACCAGAGATAGAGTAAGAACCATCAGCATTGGCTTCTGCTTTGGTCTTCAGAATACCCAAATCAGAACCACAGTGTGGTTCGGTCAGGCACATAGTACCGGTCCACTCACCGCTTACCAGTTTGGTCAGGTAAGTGTCTTTCTGCTCCTGAGTACCCCAGGAAGAAATTGTGTTCATTGCGCCGTGCGACAGACCTGGGTACATACCCCAAGACCAGTTAGCAGTACCAATCATCTCAGAGATAACGGTGCTCAGAGATTCTGGCAGGCCCTGGCCGCCCACTTCTTCGTCGTGAGCCAGAGTTGGCCAACCACCTTCAACGTACTGTGCATACGCTTCTTTAAACCCGGTTGGGGTGGTTACAGAACCATCTTCATGACGAGTACAACCTTCCTCATCACCAACACGGTTCAGCGGGGCCAATACGTTTTCACAGAATTTTGCACCTTCGCCTACGATGGCGTCGATCATTTCCGGCGTAGCGTTCTCAGCAAAGGCTGGCAGGCTGGCGTAATGGCCTGGCATATCCAACACTTCGTCCATAACGAACTTAATTTCACGTACGGGAGCTTTATACTCTGGCATAGCGACTGACCTCTTTGCCTTATTATGTTCGGGCAGCATCACGGCTGCTGTTTATTAGTGCGGCGGTCTGTAGCAACCACCTTTTTCAAACAAGTGTTTGAAACATACGTTCGCCTACCAATATTGTCAAGCCTGAGCAGCATAGCAAGCACTGGCTTTTTTCTGCGAATTCGGATGAAATCGGTTGCGGATTAGAGTGTCTGATGGGTCAGGAATGTCAATCAGTGATATTTCGCTCAAGGCGCTGAGATTGGAATGCTGTGCCGTGGTGTGACGTGCAAAAATCCGGGGTGTATATCACACCACATCATCGATGAGATCACCGGCATTGGCCGCCGGTGGTGTAGAAATTTCCAGCAAGAATTCGTTTATTCGACGTAACCGCTGATTCTGTTCGGAGAATACATCGGCCGCAGTTTGGCTGTCTTTGCGCTTTTCGGCAGCCTCTGCTTTTTCTTTCTTCTCTTTCTCTTCGGCCGCTCTCTCTTCAGCGCTCAGTGACTGGGCACCCTTATCACTCTCTGTTTCTGCGACGTTGCGACGTTCACTTAAAATCTCCGAACGCGCCTCCGCTGCCTGCTGAGCTGCTAAAGCAGCAACCTGTCGGTCTTGCGTGGAAGGTTCTGCCGGTGCAAGGGCTGCCCGCTGTACACGCTGCATTTTCTCCAGAGTCGCTTGTGGATCGCCCGCGACTTTACTCGCATCGATGGAAACCTCACCACCGACGGCATATCGAACACCGTCAGGACCTTTCTCGTAAGTATAAGATGGGCTACCGGCTAATTCGCCACCAACCGCTGCATGTGCAGCTTCGTGCGCTTTCACTTCTGCATCACGCGCCTTTAACTCACGGATAACCGCCAAATCAGCCTGTTGCTGACGTTGCTCTGCTTTGTCCTGAGCTTCTTTGCGCTCCGCAGAGACATCCCGTTGCACCCCTGATCGCTCCTCCTCGCTGGAATCAATGGCCTGAACCTCTCCGCCATTTTCACCATCACGACGGTCTGAATCAGCATCATCAGCCTTCTTCTCCACCACTTGTACGGATTGGATCGGCTGCTCACTGGCACGGCGCCCAGCTTCACTGATGGATACCGCATCAATCGGTGCAAACGCAACTGAGTCTGCGTTCTCCGCTTCATCAACCGCCAACACACCAACGCCCCCGGCAATATTTGCAGGTGCCGCGGGCGCCGTAATCTGGTTCGAATTCACTGAAATCTGCATGCGGAGTTACTCAGTACAGTTGTCATTCATGACAAACTCAGGCCTCGATATCAATAATAGAGCCTAAGGTTTTATCAGCCGCCTGAACAACTTTGGCGTTAGCTTCGACGGAGCGTTCCGCCTGTTTTAAATCTGTAGTGGCCTCGGCAAGCTTGCCGCTTCCCTCAACAGGGCGGGTAGTCGTCGCATCAACAACCTCTTGGGCCGCCCGCTTAACCTGATCTGTGCTCTGATTGATACCAGCAGTTGCGGTGGTAAATGCCGATCCTGCGGTAGAACCAATATTCATACATACCTCCAGTTTTAAACTGACGACAATGTTTAACGATTGTTTATATTTTAAGCAGCCAAAACAACAGAAGCCAGCTTATAGCTGGCTTCTGTTAGATCTAATTATTATATGATTAAAGTTCTTCGAAAACGGTCGCCTAGCTGGCTGTTGCATCGTAGAACTGTACATTAGGATCGTCTTTGGCCGCCACTTTTAAAAGTTCTTCCAGCTCTTTTGGTTGCTTCGTCACTTTGTGATCAGAATTAATCCCCAGCTTGCGGAACAAATCCTGGTCTTTGTTAGCGGCAGGATTCGGCGTCGTCAGCAGGCATTCACCATAGAAAATTGAGTTCGCACCGGCGAAAAAGCACATTGACTGCATTTCTTCGGTCATCTCCTCACGACCCGCACTGAGACGAACATGAGATTTTGGCATCATAATTCTGGCTGCAGCGATGGTCCGCACAAAATCCAGAGGGTCCAGATCACCCTCTGCTTCCAAAGGAGTACCAGCGACTTTCACCAGTTGGTTGATCGGTACTGAATCCGGATGTTTCGGCATATTTGCCAATTGAACCAACAACCCAGCTCGGTCTTTCACCTGCTCGCCCATACCGAGAATGCCACCCGAGCATACTTTCATACCGGCATCACGAACATTCTGCAAAGTTTCTAAACGATCGGAATAAGTTCGGGTCGTGATGATATCGCCGTAGTATTCCGGGGATGTGTCGAGGTTATGGTTGTAATAGTCAAGACCAGCATCAGCTAAGCGCTGTGACTTATCTTCGTCCAGCATGCCTAATGTCATGCAGGTTTCCATTCCCAGATCTTTTACACCCTTCACCATCGCGAGCACGTAAGGCATATCCTTTTCTCGCGGCGAGCGCCAGGCTGCCCCCATACAAAAGCGATCCGATCCAGCCGCCTGCGCTGCTTTGGCTTTCTCGATAACAGCCTCAACTTCCATCAGGCGTTCTTTTTCTAACTTGGTGTCGTAACGTGCGCTCTGTGGGCAATAGGCGCAGTCTTCAGGGCAAGCACCGGTTTTGATAGATAGCAGAGTACTAACCTGAACCTGATTAGGATCGAAGTGTTGACGATGAACACTATGAGCCATGAACAATAAATCATTCATCGGCTTACTCATCAGTGCCTCAACCTCAGCCACTGTCCAGTCATGACGTGTGCCGGTATTTAATTCAGCCACCTGACCCATAGTTAATCCTCTGCCATCACTACTATATTATTTGCGTAATTGTACATATTAAGTTTTCACAGGGAGTGGTCAACTTTGTATCGTGTAAGAGAGAACATCCGCTCATTTTTTAGACAGATATTAGATGATCACAGCCAGTGCGAGCTGTGTTTGGACGCCGTGGATTGTACGCCGTTTCTCTGCAAGCGTTGTTACAACAGTTTGAATACACCAGAGCCCGCTTGCAGCCAGTGTTCTGAGCCTATAGCGTCCGTACTGGGCTCACAAAGCCAGCTGCGATGTGGCCGTTGCCAGAAATTACCGCCTGCATTTGATTACAGCCATTGCCACTTTCTATACCAACCGCCGATCTCAAACTGGTTACATCAGCTCAAAGATCAGCGGCAATTTATCTGGTGTAACAAATTCGCATTACTCATGCTTAAACAACCACCGAAGACACTCGCAGCAGCAGATGGCTTGGTGTTTATTCCTTCATCTTTCGGACGAACAATGGTGCGAGGCTTCAACGCTGCAGAATTGCTCGCCCATCATCTGAGTCGCGCCACTGATATTCCCATCATAAACGACGCGTTATTCAAGCAGCCTGCTGAGGATCAGAGAACATTAAATCGCTCTCAACGAAAAAAAAACCTCCGGCATAGTTTACGAGCTGGTAATCGGGATTTAGCAGGACAGCACCTGATCATCATTGATGATGTGATGACGACCGGTGCGACTATGGACGTTGCCGCCCGCTGCCTGAAATCTCAAGGTGCAGCAATTGTCGGGGGCTGGGCATTGGCGCGCACGCCACCACCAGAGTACCGCTCAGTGAGTTAGGGAAATCAGTGTCTTTGCGGCATACTTGCGCCCAGTTTAATGACACTGGTGAAAATGTATGACCAACCACCCTTATAGCGATTTGACACCAGAAACAGTGATGGATGCTATAGAAACTCTGGGTTACGTCTGTGATGCCAGGATTTTCCCCCTGAACAGTTATGAAAATCGTGTTTACCAGGTTGGTATTGAAGAAGGGCAACCTCTGATTGCTAAATTCTATCGCCCAGATCGGTGGAGCAAAGAATGCATCCAGGAAGAACATAATTTTCTGCTGGAGCTACAACAACAAGAATTACCAGTCATCGCACCAATGGTTGTCAACGGCAAATCACTGTTCCACTACTCGGGCTTTTATTTTGCGATCTTCAAACGCCAAGGGGGACATGCGCCCGAACTCAGCAGTGAAGATGATCTGGAATTACTGGGTCGCTGGTTAGGCCAACTGCATAATCTGGGTTCACGCCGCCATTTTGTTCATCGCCCAACTGTTCTGGGTGCCGATGACCTGATCTTAGCGGCAGAGCAGGTTGTATCTTCAGATTTAATGCCGCCGGATTATCATGCAGCGTACACAACCCTGATGGCTGACCTGACCGAGGAAATGCAACAGCGTTACCAGCCAAATCGCTTCGAATCACTGAGGCTACACGGTGATTTGCATACGGGAAATTTGTTATTGCGTAATGAAGAACTTTACATGGTCGATTTCGACGACTGCCTGCAAGGCCCGGCAATGCAGGATATATGGATGTTGCTCAGTGGCGAGCGACATGAGCAACAGCAGCAATTAATACCAATTGCAGAAGGCTACGAAATGTTTCGCCGGTTTCCATCCCAGGAACTGGCACTCATTGAAGCATTAAGAACATTGCGTATCGCCCGTTATGCTGCCTGGCTGTGTGAGCGCTGGCAGGATCCTGCTTTCCCGCAGGCTTTCCCCTGGTTAGAGGGCCATCAATTCTGGTCTCAACATATTCTATCGCTGCGTGAACAGCTTGCTGCATTACGCGAACCCGCGATCGAACTTATTCGGTTTAATTAAGGAACAATCATGAAAAAGATCCTCGCTATTGGCGCACTACTCGCCAGTTTCAACACAACGGCTAACGACGAGAAAATACAGATTCAACTCGACAAGCTATATGTCGGTGGTGGTGTATCGCAAAACGTCATCGACTCCCCTTTTGGTGGCTCAAACCTTGATGCGAGCGGTTTTTCGCTCTTCGCCGGTTACACACTAAACGATGACATTGAGCAGGTTGATACCAGTGTTGAACTGGGTTATAGCCAGACAGGAGACTTTGTCGGCAATAATGACATCAGCGGAATATGGTTAAGTGCAGTCGCTCAGAAACACTTACCGGAAATTGATAATCGCCTTTCAGCACTGGCACGGGCCGGGGTCGATTTTGGCGATGACGATGGTATGTTTATGGGGTTTGGTGCTGCGTTTCAACTCATCCCACAACTTGATATTCGTGCTGAGTTCATCAATAAAGATGCATCAACAGTTTACCAGCTCGCGGCAATATATAAGTTCTGATAGTACAGCTAAAAATGCCCTCACTTGCTGACAAGCTGAGGATACATTTACCCGTATTTGCCCAATCTGAACACGACCAAACGCTTTTCTGAAGGCAAAAAAAACGGATGCACAAGCATCCGTTTTTTTTGTTTGCGTTTTCCCGGAGTCGTTTAACGACGACCTGAACGACGCAATGCTGCTGGCGTGTAGTCTTTCTGAGTACGCTCGAAGCCGAATTCATAAGAACCGCTTTCTTCATTATCCAGACCCAGAACCAAATAGCGTCCAGAGTTCAGATCGTACAGCGTTTCGACCGCGTACCAAGGTACGAGTGTATCGTAGAACATCATGTTATGAGCTTCTGCGACACGCCAAAGCTGACCACGACCATCGTAGTGATCAATTTCAGTTGCCTGCCAAGTGTCTTCATCAATGTAGAACACACGCTTACCGTAGATGTGACGCTTGCCTTCCTTCAGGGTCGCTTCAACTTTCCAAACACGGTGCAACTCGTAACGAGTCAGATCCTGATTGATATGGCCGGCTTTAACGATGTCATCGTATTTAACATCACCACTGTTCAACTCGTAAGAGTTGTATGGAATGTACATCTCTTGCTTGCCGACGAGCTTCCAGTCGTAGCGATCTGGTGCGCCATTGAACATATCAAAGTTATCTGAAGTACGCAGACCATCAGAGGCGGTACCCGGGCCGTCATATGCAACCTGCGGTGCACGACGTACACGACGCTGACCGGCATTATATACCCAAGCTTTACGAGGCTCTTTCACCTGGTCCAGTGTTTCGTGAACCAGCAGAACATTACCCGCAAGACGCGCAGGCGATACAACGTTCTGTTTAAAGTAGAACAATACGTTGTTATCCGTGCTCGGATCGAAATCTTTCAACTTATTTCTGAAAGTAAATTCGTCCTTAAAGCGCACCAGTGTGTAATCACCGTTTGCCTGAGGAGTCGCCTGGCCGACAACACGGGAAACCGAACCGCCGCGATAACGAACGATGTGGTTCCAGATAGCTTCCAGACCGTTAGCCGGGATTGGGAACGGAGTACCCTCGACATAATTTTCCAGGCCATTACCACCCTGAACCAATTTAGTATCGGTCGCGTTTTTCTTGGTTGCATCGTAGATGAACTGAGGATAAGCCGCAGAACGATGCGTTTTAAATACCGGCATACGATACGTTTCCGGGTATTTCTCAAACAACGCCTTTTGGCCGTCAGATAACTTATCAGCGTATTGTTTGTAGTTAGCCGCAGTAATGACAAACTCAGGCTTATCACCAGCAAATGGATTAACGTGCTTCTGGCCAACTGTGTACCCAGCTGGCGGCTTAGTGATACCGCCGCTCCAGGCAGGAATATCGCCACCGTTACCACCCATCTCAGCACCGTTAGGGGTCAGAGAAGAGCCAATCTTTGCCGCCTCGGACGGGGCAACAGCAGCATTCACTGCAGATACCATAAGAGACAACGCTAACGCACTGCCCCAGGTTTTATATTGTTTTTTCAACATGGTTGTTAAACCTCAAATATTCCTGATCTTCTCTTATTAGAATGAGTACTTAGCCGACAGGCTAATGTTGTCTCGATCTTTAATCTGGTTGTAATCACCACCACTGAAGTTGGTGTAATTAATATCAACAGATGTTCTGTTGCGATAAACGAATCCAAGGCCTAAACCGGCGGTCAGACGATCATCAACAAATTGTGTACCTGGCTCAGGGCCGTTACCTTGGTCGTATGCCAACGAGAAAGTAGGCGTAACGTTCACACCAGCAAACGCATTATTGAAGTCCAAAGCAGCACGCAGACGAATACCGCCTGAAAGCTCGGTCGTGTAACCGTCGTCAGTACAATAGTCAGTATTCGCGTTCTTAGAGCTGTTACCTGTTGTACCGTCCGGTAAAAAGGTTTCTTTACACGAGTCGTAACTCGCTGGAACGCCGCTGAAGACACCAGCATTATCACCGATACCATAAGCACCAGAACGACCATAACGTGCATCATCAGTGCTTGGCAGATCAGCAACATAAGTAACGCCCACTTCACCCACAAGCGCCATACGGTCGGCTCCCAGGATGCGATCGAAGAACTTGATGAACGTCATCTGAGCCTGCCAGATATCGAACTCATCGTAACCTTCAGCCAACTCGCCATACAAAGAACGACGGGCGTCTGCATCGCCACCTACTTCCTCAGAGCGCTGCTGATAGAGCCTGCTCCAAGGTGCACCGTTACCGGCCAGGATCAGCTCAAACGCGTTCCACTGCACTGGTGCGTCTGGCTTATAACTGATTTCACCAGAGATTGACGCTCCACCTTCTGTACTCGTCGCAAAAGAGACACCGGCGATCTGAATATCTTCAGGGTATGCGATCTGATACAGAGGTCTGTAGGTATTGTAAGTAGCGTCTGCGTTAACGGGACTACTGCTTCCTCCACCTAACACGCCGTCAATTACACCCAGACGATCTTGGTTTGTCACCACACCGTTAATGTAAGGAACACGGCTGTGGATATTCATGTAATAGAAACCAAACTCAGTATCGCCAAGCGCTTCTGAATACCAGCGCAGTGCCATACCGTACTGCCCGGAATCTTTGGCTTCATCATCGTCAAGCCTCTCCGTGACCGGAGCTACACGATCGGGTAAAGCGATGCCTTGTGCAATCTCAGCATCACGAAACGCGATGATTTCATCCTGGGTTGAATCGCCGCCGAGGATGACCGGGCCACAGCCATCGGCAACAAAATCGACGGTTGAAAAGAAGGTACCACATGGATCAGTTCGGGTTTTCTCCCACTCCAGTTGGTAGAAAGCCTCAACGGTAACGTCAGCGGTCAAACCAATCGAGGTATACACCATGTTAACGGGTAACAGACCCTCTTTGATTTCTGCACCAGGCTTACGGAATGCGGATGCATCAACCGGGTTGATGCTGTTAATACCACCCTGAATGAAGGTAGATTCACCCCAACTCACAACCTGGCGACCCAGACGTAAACTCACTGGAACATCGCCGAAGTAGTGATCCATCCATACAAATGCATCTAACAACTCTGCGCCTTTACCCGCAGCGTCTTTTGTTGCGTCATTAAATGGTGCAACCTCTGGGTCATCATCCATGATCGCAGCATCGTAATAGGCACGAGCCCGGAAGAATCCGCCAAAATCACCGTAGGTAATTTCGAGGTCTGAGTTCCACTTGACGACATTCGTGTAAATGTCACCTTTATCATAATTGAGCGTGCCATCGTCATAGTTATACGACGAACCAGATGACGCTCCCCCGATGTATGGGCTGTTTGACGTCATGATCTGACCTTTGTCACGATCCTCCATACGCCAACCCACGCCGTAACTGATGGTGTTATCCCATTGAGCAGAAGCGCCACCGAAGTTAAATTCTGCCGCTACAACCCCTGCAGAGGCGGCTGAAATTGCTAATGCTAACGCAAGTTTACGCTTCATCAGACGGCTCTCTGTTTTTATATTCATAATCTGACTCCAAAATATTCTTATCTTCTCAGAATTTTTTTGCCCGCAATCCAATGCGGGCCCACATCATTAATCTTCGGTTTTCAGCTTGGAAGTGTCTCCAACGGTCAAACCTTCGCCATCTGATGCAAAGAAAGTCGCTGCCTGAGTAATGATCTCTGCGAACACGGTTGGTGCATCCGCTGAGGAAACGGTACCGTGTGTACCCTGGTTGAACTTACTAACCAGGAATTGCTTGGTATCCCCATCCGCGACACTTCCCGTTACTGTAGTCAAACCCATCAGACTGATAAGCGGGTCAGTACCTGCAAGATAGGACTTGCCTGTCTCAACACCATTCAATGGAGGATTAGCATTGTTTGGTACAACAGTGTCTGCTGGGTAAACACCTGCGGCGATCAACATGTCAGATAAACCAGTATCAGGGATAGCATCTTCCGAGTTGGTATTTTGGTCACCCGCAGCAACTGAGCCTCCGCCAACCATCTCAAGTATCAGAGTTGGAGTGGAAGTGGACTTAAGTAAGGCCGTAAAATTAACAGGGTCTACCGAATCCAGTGGAGCCTGAAATACGCTGAAAAACGACTCAAGAGCAGGGTTGCCTTGCGTCAGACCAGAAGCAGCCAAGCCTGGCAGAATCTGCGCCGAAAAGTTTGGAGAGTTTTCAAGAAGTTTCGGCAGCTGACCACCAGGATTAGCGAAAATAGCCGCCTTAATTGGATTAAGTTCCTTAGCTAAAATCTGAGTGTTACCGGCTACAGCATTATTAACTGCAACGTAGGTCATTCCGACAATTGCGCCAAGCGAGTGTCCAACAAAATAGATGTTACTGTCGTCCAGGTCACCGTTGCCATCGCCATCAACATCGATATTTTCAATGCTCGCGTTAAGGTTCAGGAGATCCATCACAGACTGACGCAAGTGGTCCCTGGTTTGCTGCATATTTAACAGATTAATGAAGAAAGCGCCGGAATTCCCCGCTTCGCTGCCTGGAGTGAAATTCATCGAAATGACTTGCTGAGTTGCATCAAGCGCCAGGTTCTCGTGACGTTCGGTTAGACCAGCATATGGATTATCATCCCCAGCACTCTGCGCAACCGAAGCTAACGTTGTAGCAAACGGCGTGGTGCTTGCATCAACAGCATAACCGGCCACATTGAAAGGATTGAACAGAGAATAGCGAGCAGCTGCACCATTTCGATCGCTTGAAGAAGCATCCGCTCCATGCGTTGGATGATCAATCGCTACCGTTGCGTAACAGCCCGCGGTTGGCGCTGCCATCTGATTCGCAAAGCCAATCGAACTGGTTCGGTCAGTCGTAATCCCGTGATGGAAAATGATGGTTTTCCATCCATCAGCGGGTTTGACGCAAGCGGCATCCGTCGGGTAGGTCACCAGCACAGGAATTTGTGCGTCTTCGACGTACTGTGCAAATGGGAAGCGATAGGTCACGTTCAGTGACTGATCAGCATCTTTCGGAGGCGTCGTGCCCAATTCGTTACCCAGCGCGGTATCAATCACGCCACCGACAGAAGTGGAACCCGTCCAGAATGAACTCGCATTGCTCGATTTCTTGGCCATGAACTGAGGTACAGACAACATTCCCTGCATGGACATTGTGCTGACTGGCAGTTTTAAAGATGTGTTAGGAATTGCAACAACAAGCTCATTTTCATCAGCAAAGTCACCGTCAGCATTCGCATCCACACCTATCGGCATGAAATTGCGAGCTGCCGGACGTTTGGCTGCATCCTTCAACAAATCTCCAGCACCGTTTGCTGCAGTAGCAACGAGCGTTGCGTTATCTGTTGAATCATTATATTGACCAAGGGCCTGTGCAACGGCGTCTTTATTCTGGCTGGTCCAGGTCGCAGGGTCTGCCGGAATGGTATTATCTGAGTTAGCAGTATTCCAATTATCAATAGCTGCCTGTGTACCAGCACCAGGAGCGCCACCAGCAGCAATGTTTTCGGCAGCAGCCTTAGCTGCACCCCCAGCAATGATCGATTTAGCAAGGGTATTTGAGATAAGGGTTTTATAAACCGTATTCAGTCGGATGGTCACACGATCCGCATCTTTGGAAGGGTCCAGGTTGGTCCATCCTTCCGTTGAAGCGTTGGCTGCATTGATCGCTACCGCAGCGCCTGCAACCAGACCGTCTACGGCTTCATCGCTCAGTAGCGACTCCATCCCGGCCGTATTAGCCAACAGTCCAAAAATATAATTCTCAGGGGCCGCCATGGACAGCAGAATATCTTCCTTCGCTTCAGTGGTGAAGGCGTAAGATAGGACAAAGTCGCTTTGTGTAACTGCGCCGCCCGTTGCTGTTGATACGTAACCTGATGCCAGTTGCTCCCAACCCTGAATAGCACCTCGTACTGGCGCCAGAGAAGCTGAAGGGAGAGTTTCAGAGCCACGCAGCAGCTCGTATTCAGCAGATGCTTGAACAGGATTCCCAGCTGCATCTTTGATGCTGTCAGTCAGTACAACCAAGTACTTGGTTTTGGATGCCAGAGGTTTTAGCGGCGAAATACGAATTGTAGGAGTTGCTCCATTATTCAACTCTACATAGTCAACTGCGTAATCAACACCAGGAGCAGGCTGAGTAGCAGCAAAAGGACTACCGCCATTATTACCGGCCGCATTGACGCTGCTTTGAACGTCAAGAGGGTCGACTGTTGAATCATTGGCGTTATTCAACAACCGTATCAAAAACACTGACCCGCTTCCGATGCTGTCTTTATCAAGAGCAGAGTTGAAGGCGATGTCAATAGTAGCGGTGGAAGAGAATCCTGCCAGATCACTGATCATTGTTGTCACTGGCGGCGAGGTATCGGATACCTCTGCAGTGCCATCAGTTGCTGACGCGCTGGCAAATAACAGATCGATATTAACCGGCAGATCGCTGTTGCCGGCAGAAAAAATCGGTGTCACAACCGACGGAGATGTCCCCGCTTTACCTGCCACGACTGGGTTTGAGTCGACTTTATTATCTTCGACACTACTGATTTGACAGCCTGCCATGCCCGCGGCGGATGCTGCAATTGCAAGGCTGAGAAGCGTTTTCTTCACCATATTGCTACCTGTTCTGTGTTTTTTATGGTTATTGGTGCACCTATCGGAGCCGACCTGCCCCAAAGATATGCACTGACTATAATGTTGCCCTCTGACACCCTCATCACTCGAAAGTATGATTCAGTAGTAGAGGTCAGGTCATTTTGTATCTGTACGTAACACCACTTTAGCCAAAGATGCCAGCGCCGCCAGCCTTGCTGGTACCTTTTTCCCAGACACAAGCGACCATCCGCCAATAATTGTTCACTTTATATACAGATCATTACAACAAAAGAAAAACAGGACATATTACGCCACCAGCACAACCTTCAAACGAGCGTTTTATTTTTGTTATGACTGTGAATTCAGCAGACCTTGATCTAATATGTCGCCACTTTCAAAGGTCATATCTCTGGGGAAATCCATGTCTAAACAAGATTCTGTCGTTATCGTTGGCGGCGCACGTACACCAATGGGCGGCTTTATGGGCAGCCTGAGCTCTGTTCCAGCGGTTGATTTGGGCGCAGTTGCCATTGAAGAAGCGATTAATCGCGCAGGTATCGACAAAGCTGACGTTGAAGATGTGACCATGGGCTGTGTATTGCCAGCCGGTATGAAACAAGGTCCGGCTCGTCAGGCGATGCGAAAAGCAGGTCTGCCGGATGCAACCGGTGCGACGACCATTAACAAACTCTGTGGCTCTGGTATGAAGGCTACTATGTTTGCTCACGATGCCATTAAAGCAGGCAGTGTTGACATCGCCGTTGCCGGTGGAATGGAATCTATGTCAAATGCTCCCTATGTCCTCGAAGGTGCACGAGCAGGCTACCGTATGGGCGCAGGTTCGGCTCCGCAGGATCATATGTTCCTGGACGGTCTGCAAGACGCAGAGACCGGCAAGCTGATGGGTGCTTTCGCCCAGGAAGTTGCCGATAAAAAAGGTTACACTCGCGAGCAAATGGACGAATACGCGATCCGCTCTCTGACCCGCGCTAAGAAGGCAATCGAAGAAGGTCTGAACAACGCAGAAATCGTCCCGGTAACCGTTAAAACCCGCAAAGGTGAAACAGTCGTCGATAACGATGAGCAACCGTTCAATGCCAACATTGATAAGATCCCGACACTGCGTCCGGCTTTTGCCAAAGACGGTACAGTAACTGCGGCCAATGCTTCTTCCATTTCAGATGGCGCCTCGGCGCTGGTTTTGATGCGCGAAAGCACAGCCGAGGAAAAAGGCGCTAAGCCAATCGCTCGTATTGTTGCGCACAGTACTAATTCTCAACATCCGTCCGAGTTCACCATTGCTCCTGTTGGCGCCATTGAAAAGGTTCTGAACAAAGCGGGTTGGTCTAAAGACGATGTTGATGTTTTTGAAATCAACGAAGCATTCGCCATGGTTGCGATGATGCCAATCATCGATCTGGGCCTGGATGCTGAGAAAGTGAACATTTATGGCGGCGCTTGTGCCCAGGGCCACCCGGTTGGTTCAACCGGTTCCCGTCTGATCGTAACTCTGATGAATGCCTTGAAAAATACCGGCGGCTCAAAAGGCGTCGCGGCTCTGTGTATCGGTGGCGGAGAGGCAACTGCGGTTGCAATTGAAATGCTGTAAGTAGTACTCAGTCGAAGTAAATAAAAAACGGGCAATGTGAAAACACTGCCCGTTTTTTATGCTTGAGAGACCGGAATCCCTCGAGAACAGTACGTCATCAAAACACGATCGTTTTGTTGCCGTGCAGTAACACCCGATCCTCAATGTGGCTACGCACACCGCGGGCCAGAACCATTTTCTCCACATCTTTACCCAAGCGCACCATGTCTTCGACCGTATTGGTGTGACTGATTCGAATCACGTCCTGATCAATAATCGGACCCGCATCAAGCTCTTGCGTCACGTAATGACAGGTTGCACCAATAAGCTTCACTCCACGTTCAGCTGCCTGGTGGTAGGGTTTGGCTCCAACAAATGACGGCAGGAAGCTGTGGTGAATGTTGATTACCTGCCCGGCGTACCGTTCACACAATTCTGGCGGAATAATCTGCATGTACCGCGCGAGTACAATTGTATCCGCCTGATGTTCCTCAACGATGGCATTGACGCGTCGGAAATGCTCTGACTTGTTGTCTTTATCAACCGGTACATGGAAAAACGGTATTCCATGCCACTCGACCAGAGACCGCAGGGTATCGTGATTAGAGATAACGCAGGGAATATCAAAAACAAGCTCTTTACTGTGCCAGCGATGCAACAAGTCAACCAAACAGTGGCTTTCTTTGCTGGCCATCAAGATCACTTTTTTCGACTGACCGGAATCATTCAGGTGCCAGTCCATCTCGAATTCATCAGCAATGGGTTCGAACGCCTGCTTCAGACCATCAAGATCAAAAGGCAGGGATTCTGCACGGATACAATGACGCATAAAAAAGCGTCCGGTTACCGGATCTGAGTAATGGTTTGCCTCAACAATCCAGCCACCGTGCCCGGAAAAAAACTGACCAACTTTTGCAACAATGCCCACTCGATCAGGACATGAAATGGTTAAACGGTAAACTCGTTCCATATAATTCCAAACTTTCCGACTTACTATTATCTGTTTGTACTAATCAGGTTGCAGGATAGCTGTTTTAGTGATTAGCTGATATTAGCAGTAAGAATAATAAATTCTAAATCCAAAGAGGTAGCCTATGTTAACCCTTCGGTCAGCTTTTATCATGTTCTTTATCTGCCTGCCCAGCCACGCAGACCCGGCAAAACTTGAACAACGGGTTTTTGATCTGGGTACTTCCGTCAAAACACTGGTATTGAAGTATTATCATGTTCAGGCAGACGAAGGTAACGGTGAGTTAATCGTAAGGCTTAATCAACATCTGCAACAAGCTCAGCAAAACCATTCTGAAGTTCAAAACAGCCTGAACGGCCGCTACCTCAAACAAAGCCAGAATGTGAAAACATACTGGTCCGCATTTAATCAACACCTTGACGCCAACCTGGCCGAGATTCAGGAGAGCGCTTTTCCAGAACTTCAGGTTGTCACACTGATGCGAGAGGCGGCCAATGCCATGACTCGTGAGTTGGATAACCTCGCCCTGCTGCTGGCAGAAGATAACGAGCTGCTGCTCAGTGCCTCTCAAAACTGGGCCAGACAACAAACCCGATTATTGCAGCAAGTGGTTGAACGTTACATCGAGCGAGCAGCATCATCGATGGGAGCGCCGCTGTCCGTTGAAGGACCGCAGTTGCCCGAGCTAATGGCGAGTTTTAAGCAAGGCCTGGATATGTTTCCCCAAACGAAAACCGAGTCAGCAGCCAATCGGTCACTGAGCCGCATCAAGGGCCAATGGCTATTTATTGAAAAATCAGCCCGCGACCAAAATGCCCGGCTGGTTCCCTATCTGGTAATGCGCTACACCGACAGTATTCTCAAGCGTTTGCAACAACTGGCGAGCTGACGTATCACAGCAACAGTGATACGTCAGGCTCACTGAATCGATCCTGCGTGTGCTTTATCGCCCGCGAAAGAATCCGGTCAGCATCAACAGGGCCGAGGCGCTCGCATAAACCGATGTAAATGTAATTCAACAGCTTTCGTAACGCCGCTAACTCGACATCAACGATATCCATGTTACTGCCGGGATTATCTCTCCAGAGCGTAAATGCATAGGCCAGGCGTGAATCCAGAGCATGACGCTCAGCCTGCTCCTGAGCATAAGTCCCGATGCTGCGCCCGCTATCGCTGCGTAACGAACTGAATATCTCCCTGGTCACTGATGAAAATACCTCTGACCAGTCATCGACGTCAGCTGATTCAGAAAAGGGATTTATTGATTCCAGCTCAGTTAGCTCGTCGGCGTAATTTTGCATTTCGGCGATGGGGTCGGCTTTCAGTTCCTTTTCTTCCAGCATCATGCAACTGATTAAACGCCGATATAGATTTGCACGGTTTCCTGCAATCGCCTGAATATCGCTACAAGCAGACAAAAAGCCATTTAATTCGAATTGTGATTTATGAGAAAACTGCTGCTGCCAGCACCACATTGCACGCCACAGTTCAGTCCCTTCCACGACCTCAGATAAAACGGTAAATACTGCACGACGTTTATGTTCAATATTCATTCTGATACCCGCTTAACTTTTCTTCTGATAGGTCACATGCTGATGAAATTCCGGATAACCAATTTCATCGTGTTCGGTATAATCCAGGCCTTGTTGTTCATGCTGTGTGGAAGCACGTAACCCAACGAGTCTGTCGATAATGAAAAACAGCAACAGTGCGGCAGGGAAAGCCCAAAGAAATGCGGATAATATACCAACAGCCTGTACAACAATCTGAGATGTATTAAACATATCGCCTTCTACAAACAAACCTGCAGCAAGCGTTCCCCAGGCTCCGGCAAAACCATGCACAGGAATTGCACCAACCACATCATCCAGTTTTCGTCGTTCCATCCAGGCGGTTCCGTAAACCGATACAGCGCCAGCGATCAGTCCGGTAAGTGCAGCAAATTCAATCGACATAGTGGCACAACCAGCGGTAATCCCGACCAACCCTGCCAAACTGCCATTGATGGTGGCGGTCAATAAAACAGGTCTGCGGCTTATTCGGGAGTACAACAAGGCGCCTACCGCACCAGCCGCCGCTGCCAGTTGAGTATTCAGAACAATTTTACCCACATTGGTAGTCGCTGCTAATGTACTACCACCGTTAAAACCAAACCAACCGAGCCATAAAATAAAACCGCCAAGGGCTACCAGTGATAGGTTATGTCCAGGGATTTCCCGAACGCTGCCATCATCCGGTGAGAACCGACCGGTGCGCGGTCCCAATACGATAATGCCTGCAAGCGCACACCATGCACCAATCGAATGAACAACCGTAGAACCCGCAAAATCAATAAAACCCAGTTCAGCTAACCAGCCCGAGCCGCCATAAAGACCACCCCAGACCCAACTACCAAACACCGGGTAAATAACTGCGATAATACCGCCTGCGGCAATTAAATAAGCATCGTATTTTGTTCGCTCAGCCATTGCTCCACTACAGATTGTCACCGCGGTGGCAGCGAACATTGTCTGAAACAATAAGATGGTGTAATCCCAATCTTCCGCATTACTCATAGCGAAATGGCTGGCACCTATAAAACCCGAATTATTCTCACCAAACATCAAGCCATAACCAACCAGCCAAAATAATAAGCTGCCAAGACAAACATCCATGTAATTTTTCATCATGACATTAACGGCGTTTTTAGAACGGGACATCCCGCTCTCCAGCAGTGCAAAACCAGCCTGCATAAAGAAGACAAGTGCCGCGGCTATCACCACCCACATCGTATTTAAATTCAGCTCCAGTACCTGCAATACTGAACTTTCGGTGGCATTGGCCGATACACTGAATAACGATGTAAAAAATGCCCCTGAGATTTTTTTGTTCATCGGTGACATCCCCATGCTCCTAGAAATAATTGCTTGGTTTTAGCAACAGATATGCCAGAAAGGATATGTTCTAAAAAACCGAGGGATTTACAGTGTTATCCAGCCTCTTAAACATTTTTGAGCATGTAATGACGCCTCTGGCACCAAAAAAGATCATTTCACCAAACTGATTTGCATCATTTTTGTGCGGGATGCACTCTCCCGGTATGATTTAGTCACAACACAGGAGATCAGGATGGCTTTAGTGGTATATGACATGGGCAAGCGGATCGAAACACCGATGCGACCGGGTAACAACCGCATCACTCCGACCGTTGCCAGTAAAGCAACCTCTCCGATCACAGACCAACACAGTGAATACGGTGAACAAACTGCCGCTTATCAACAGCAGTCAGAACACCAACCACAACCCGTTGCCTATGTCCGCGACATTATGCAAACGCCAGTACGCTGGATACGTTCAGACGCCAGTGTGGGCGAAGGGTGGCAGCTGATTCAGCAAAATAACTTCCACCACATCCCGGTTGTCGACTCGGATTTGAAGATCAATGCCATATTTTCTCAAATGGATATCGTCAAACATTGCACAAACGGCCCAATTGACTGGCAACAAAATATCCTGAACTTCGCCAGCCGACCGGTATTATGCATTGCTGTAGATGCCGACATCCGGCAATGTGCCCGAAGTATGCTCGATTACAACATCGGCGCGATGCCGGTGGTTAATCAAGATCATATCCTCAACGGCATCATTACTCGCAGCGATATACTCCGAGTGATCAGCCACTACGGGCCGATGGAGCTCTGGGCCTGATAAACCGCCCTCTCACTATGGATCGTCTACGCTTTATAGACTCGAAGAAGGAATTGCTTATGGTACGAAACATCGAAGTCATTCACCCGAAAACACACCTCAGAGTATTGTCACGTTACGAAATACGCCAGCTAAAAGACTTCAGCGCACCCACCCACGAATTGCTGCGCCGCTGTTGCTACGCTGTTCTCAGCGCTGGTAGCCAGAATGATGATTACCTCGATTTGAAGACTGAGTTCAAAGACTTCAATATCGAGGTAGCTCAGGAAGAACGCGGCATTGTGCTTAAGCTGACATCACCACCTGACAGTGCGTTCGTTGATGATGACATTATCCGCGGCGTACGCGAGCAATTGTTTTCTGTACTGCGTGATGTGTTGTACGCCCAGGACTCCATCATCAAAGCTCATCGATACGATTTAACCCGCGGCGAAGACATCAGTAATGCTATCTTTCATTTGCTGCGCAATGCGGAAGTATTAAAACCAGATCGTGAAGCAAACCTGGTTATTTGCTGGGGCGGTCACTCCATCCCGCGCCACGAGTATCAGTACACCAAAGATGTCGGGTATCAACTTGGCTTGCGCAGTCTGGATATTGGTACCGGTTGTGGTCCTGGTGCCATGAAAGGGCCAATGAAAGGCGCAGCGATTGGCCATGCGAAACAGCATATTTGCGATGGCCGGTATATTGGTATTACAGAACCGGGAATCATTGCTACTGAAGCGCCAAATCCGATCGTCAATGAGCTGGTTATTTTGCCCGATATTGAGAAACGTCTTGAGGCTTTTGTTCGTCTTGCTCATGGCATTGTTATCTTTCCTGGCGGACCAGGAACCGCTGAAGAGCTGTTATACCTATTGGGTGTATTGTCTCATCCAGACAATCAGGACATCCCCTTTCCACTGGTTATTACCGGCCCTGCGGAAGCAGAATCCTACCTGAGAGATATCGACCGATTTATAGGTGATACCCTAGGAAAAGAAGCGCAACAGCGTTATGAGATTATAATTGATGATGCAGACGCAGTAGCCCGGTATATGTCGCAAGGCACCGAAAAAGTCCGGGATTACCGCAGCAAGATAGAAGATGCGTTTTTCTTCAATTGGTCGTTGACCATTGCCGATGACTTTCAACAACCGTTTGACCCGACACATGAAAACATGGCCGAACTTGAGCTGAGTCAATCACTGCCGCAACATAAACTGGCCGCCAATTTACGCCGGGCTTTTTCCGGGATAGTTGCTGGCAATGTCAAAGAAAAAGGCATTAAACGTGTACAACAACACGGTCCTTACCAGATTCATGGCGAAGAAAGTATCCTGACAGGTATGGATAAATTGTTGTCTGCAATGGTCGCTCATGGAAGAATGAAAATTCAGGGAGAATACACACCCTGTTACCGTATCGTTAATCAATGATGATGACGCGAATGGTTCAGGGATTCACGGTGATGGAAGAGTGAAACCCTGAAATCGCTTGCTTTGCTTTAATACCACATGAGTATTAATGTGACCAATGTCCGGGCAGTAGTGAATCAGTTCATTGGTCAGATCCATATAACGACTCATCTGTGCGCATGCAAAGCGTACAATGAAATCGCAACCACCACTCACCGTATATGCCTCCAATACCTCTGGCATCCGCTCCAACTGTTTTTCAACCAATGCAAACGATTCCGGTGCATGGCAGCTCATTGATATCGTTGCCAGACATTGAACCGGAGCAGCCAGTTTATCGATATTAACAACACCCTGAATACCCAGCAGCCAATCTTCGTCCAGTAATCTCTGTAAACGTTGATGACAGGCGCTGGTCGACAGATTAACCTGCTCCGCCAGATCTTTGTTACTGATTCGGCCATTGCCCTGCAGTGTCGACAATATCCTGATGTCGATACGATCGAGTGATTTCATAAACATCGCCAGCCACCGTTGTCTTTGTAACTATAGCAGGCATGAGCGACTACCTTGTGACCACCTCGATGGCATGAGCCATTACGTCAACAATACGCTGCAACTGTTCACGGCTGATAATCAACGGAGGGGACAACGCCAGACTGCCAACACCCGGCAACGGTCGAGCAATAACACCGGATTTTCGCATTTCGGCGACCACTTTAGCGGGCCATTTTATCGCCGGGTCCGGAAGTTCAGCGCGCTCTTTATCGACCACCAACTGAACACCGGCAAGCAACCCCAACCCCCGCACTTCACCGACATGGTCCAATGACATCAATTGCTCACTGATCATCTGTTGAAACCAACGGCCATTTTCATCTGCTTTTTTAACAAGCTGTTCATTTTCAATAATCTGAATATTCGCCAACGCCACAGCAGCGCCTACCGGATGACCTGAGTAAGTATACCCGTGTGAAAAAGCGCCCAACTGAGTGGAACCCTGAACCAGCGTTTGCCAGATCTCATCGGTAATCATCGCCGCCGACATTGGAAAATAGCCGCTACTCAAGCCCTTGGCACAGCTGAGCATATCGGCCTCAATACCAAAATATTCACTGGCAAACCAATACCCTGTACGACCGAAACCACACACAACTTCATCAACCATCAACAAGATGTCATGTTGTTTTAGGATTGGTTGCAGTTTTTTAAAGTAGTCTTTAGGCGGAGGAATGACTCCACCCGCTCCCATAATCGGCTCAGCAATAAATGCTGCGATATTCTCAGCTCCCTCGCGTTCGATGGTCAGCTCAATTTCATCCATTAAACGCTGACAGAATTCGGCCTCCGTCTCACCTTCAAGTCCCCGCGTGTAAAAATGCGGACACTCCACACGCACGACAAAGTCCAGTGGTAACGGATAATGATTATGGAAACTGGGGAGTCCGGTCAGGCTGGATGTACTCACTGACGTACCGTGATAAGCCTGCTGACGAGCAATTATCTTTTTCTTGGAGTGCTGCTGCTTTAACGCAAAGTAATGCCAGGCAATTTTGATCAAAGAATCGTTAGCATCACTCCCACCACTGCCAAAAAACACTTTTGACAGGGGTTCCGGCGTGAGAGCGACCAGCTTTTTCGCTAATGCACCCTGCCAGGGGTTTGTTGCGTTACTGAAGCTATGATAATACGCCAACTGCAACGAGGCCTCTTTCATGACCTGAGCCAATTCATACCGCCCATAACCGACATTGACGCACCATAATCCGGCGACCCCGTCTAACAGCGAATTACCTTGTTCGTCCGTTACCTCACAACCTTGTGCGGCAGTAATCAGCCCAGGGCCATCGGTAATCAGCTGGTTGATTGACGATGCAGGGTGCAGCAAATACTCCGCTTCTTGCTGAGCACATTCAGACCAATAGTTTGCCGACATAGATACTCTCCTGACGCAGAATCAATATGAGCTCCTTAACCCTAACTCAGAGTCCGCCTGATTTTATTCGGATTATGGCCACGAGTTACGCAGAAAATCCGGTACTACTTGAGCAATACTGAATTTGCACAGACATGATATGGCTGCAACGGCTACCGGTCAGTACGGTGGGAGGTATGATGAAAACACCCGCAAACACTTCGACTCTGCACATCCCGATTAAAACACCCGTGGATGACTTTCCGTTGGGTAAATACCTCTGGAGCCGCTGCCAAACCGCCCAGACCACCATGCTGGAACGAACGATAGAATTATGTGAAATAAATTCAGGGAGTTTTAATAATCAGGGGATATCACAGGTTCAGGATAAACTGGCCAAGCTGTTTCAGCCCATAACGAACAGTTATCAGACAATTGATTTACCAGATACAGAATTAACCGATGCAGAGGGGGTAATTCAGACGCAGACGCTACGCCCTATGCAGGTATTTCGTTTCAATCCCGAAGCCGAGTGTCAGCTGCTGCTTACCGGCCACAGCGATACCGTTTTTCCGGTCGAGTGTTCTTTTCAGCACTGCAGAATCGAAGGCAACCATCTTCACGGTCCGGGAACGGCCGATATGAAAGGAGGACTGATGGTAATGTTGCAGTCACTTTCATTATTGCGGGAGATTCTTGACGACACCTTCACTGGCGAATGCCCACTGGGTTTTACGATAGCAATTTCACCCGACGAGGAAACAGGCTCTCTGGGGTCGGCTGATACATTAACTAACCTGGCACGTCAGGCAGATTTCGGTCTCACATTTGAACCTGCCCTAAGCAACGGCATGCTAGCCGGAGCACGAAAAGGCAGCGGAAATTTTACCCTCTGCGCCTATGGAAAAAGTGTTCATGCCGGCAGAGAGTTCTTCGCTGGTCATAATGCTTGCCTGGCGATTGCCAGCGTTTGCCAGCGACTGGCTGCATTGAGTGATGAAGAAAGTGGTATCACCGTAAACATTGGAAAAATCAGTGGTGGGGGCGCGGTAAATGTTGTTCCGGATTTTGCACAGTGCCGATTTAATGCCCGCTTTAAACATCAGCATCAGCAAGCCACACTGGAACAAAACTTCAGAGAGATCATTTATCAGATCGAGCAACAGAGTTTCTGTAAGCTCAAGCTGTCAGGGCAATTCAGTCGTCCGGTAAAAGTGATGAGCCAGCAACAGAATAAAATGTACCAGTTACTGCGACATTGCGGTGAAAAGCTGAGTATTCCTATTCAATGGCAGGCAACCGGCGGATGCTGCGAAGGAAATAATCTGGCAGCTGCCGGACTTTTAAATATCGATACGCTGGGAGTCAGAGGGTCGGGAATTCATAGTGATCAGGAATTCGCCTGCATCAATAGTTTTGCTGAGCGCAGCACACTTGTCACCAGTTTTATGTTGCATTTACTGCAACAAAAACTGGGGTCATCGAATCCAGAAATGGAGCGGCTGCTATGTTGATTGTACGTCCTGTTAAAGGCTCAGATATCGATGATTTATTGTCACTGGCAATTAAAGCCGGACCCGGTATGACGTCGTTTCCGGCAGACCGGAAGTTACTGCAACGTAATATAGAGACGTCAATAAACAGCTTTAGCCATGATGGTTATGACCCTCAGGACTTCTTCTGGCTCGCATTGAACGACACCAAAAGAAATAAAGTGGTTGGCTGTGCTGCCATATTTGCCACAACCGGAAACCGCCAGGCTTTTTACTCATACCGATTAATTTCGCTAAGCCATCATTCCCATGCACTGGAGAAGCAGGTGCGGGTCGATATGCTGCAACTGACAAACGACTACACCGATTGCTCAGAGGTCGGTACTCTGTTTGTTGATCCTGAGTACCGCGGAAATGGTCATTGGCTCGCCCGTTGCCGCTATCTGCTAATGGGTAAATATCCTGAACGCTTCAATACTCACGTTATTGCCGAACTCAGGGGCAGGGTCGACAAGACTGGCTATTGCCCATTTTGGCAGGGTTTAGGCCGTCACTTTTTTCAAATGGATTTTACCGAAGCAGATCGTTTATGCGCTGCCGGGTCCAACCAGTTTATTACCGAATTAATGCCGCGTCAGCCGATATACACGTGCTTACTACCGCAGGAGACCCGCGACGCGATTGGTAAACCGAATGATGCAGGTATTCGCGCTAAAGAACTGCTGCATCAGGAAGGATTCCACTTTGAACAGGTAATCGACATTTTTGATGGTGGCCCCCTGTTGCGTTGCAAAGTGTCAGAGCTGAACAGCGTGAAGAATATGCACGACACAACGTTATCGCAGATTGATAATAATACTCAGTCAATTATCAGCAACGGTGGCTTCTGCGACTTTCGCGCGACACTCAATCGCCAAGCAGGACAGCAGAGTAACGACGCCGCAGAACAGCAATCTCAACAATGTGCCAGCCTGAATTTATTGCCTGAGGATACGGTTGTGGTGATTCCTGAGACTTGTCGGAAAACCGGAGGAACAGATGAAAACATCTGACAAAGGTGTATTTATTGACGGCGAGTGGCTCACAGGTGAAGGTCCTGTTCTGACCTCCTTAAATCCATCCAATGGTGATGTCGTGTGGCAGAAGAAACAAGCCGGGAATACCCAGGTCGAGAAAGCATTTCTGGCCGCTCATGGCGCTGTCGATCACTGGAGGGATATCGGCCTTACAAAACGAATATCAATCCTTCAAACTTTCACGCAAAAGCTGCGGGATCATCAGGAGACGTTAGCGAAACTGCTCTCTAAAGAGAATGGCAAACCACTATGGGAAGCACGGACAGAAATTACAGCCACCATTAAAAAAACAGACATCAGTATCTCAGCCCAACAACATCGCTGTGCGGATACCGACCAAAACCCTTATCGACTGGTGCATCGGCCACTCGGCGTCGTCGTGGTGATTTCTCCCTATAACTTCCCGTTTCACCTGGCAAATGGCCATATCATTCCCGCCTTGCTAGCAGGCAACTGTATCCTGTTAAAACCCAGTGAGTATGTACCAGCCTGCGCTGAGTTGATGGTTCAGCTCTGGCAACAAGCCGGACTCCCCGCTGGAGTCATCAATTTATTACCCGGTGGCTCCGGAGTATCCGCAGCCTTACTGCACCAACCGATCAATGCCGCGTTGTTCACCGGATCTTCACAGACAGGTCGGTTAATACATAAAACCTTCGCCGGAAGACCGGAAGTCTTATTAGCGTTAGAGATGGGTGGCAATAATCCTTTGATTATCGACGCTTGTGATAGGCCCTACTCAGATAACGAAATGAATCAGATCAGTGATTTGATCATACGCAGCGCGTTTATCAGCAGCGGCCAGCGTTGTACCTGTAGCCGCCGGCTGATCCTCGTCGATAAGCCGGAAAACAGAGAACTACTCAACAAGCTCCTCTTACGTTGCCAAAAGCTTCGCATAGCCACAACCAATGGTGATGAATGCCAGAGTTTTCTTGGTCCGCTGATTTCTCAGCAGGCGGCAGAAAAAGTCCGGCAGCAATATCAACATCTTGAGGCGCTGGGTGGTGTGAAGCTGCTGGAGCCAAAAAAACTGAAGCCTGACACGCTGATATCTCCGACCATCATTGACATGTCTTCAGTTACACAATCGGCACTGCCGGATGAGGAAATATTCGGACCTGTGTTACAGGTATTTTGGGTGGATGACATTCACCTGGCGATCCATCTAGCTAACGCAACACAATATGGTCTCGCTGCAGGAATGGTCTCGCAGACGATTGCTCATCAACAACTCTTCCGGCAAAAAATTAATGCTGGCTTCTTCACAATTAACAAACCCACAACAGGTGCTCCCAGTACCTTGCCATTTGGAGGCACCGGAAGCAGCGGCAATCATCGTCCAAGTGCATTATACGCAGCTGACTACTGTGCTTGGCCACAAGCCTCTGCCTTTGCAGAGAACATTGAAGATTCCGTTATGATCAGCCAGGTGGATTTATGATTGAAGTGAACTTTGATGGATTAATTGGCCCAAGTCATAATTATGCAGGGCTAGCCATTGGTAATGTTGCAAGTCAGCAACATGCTCAGCAGATCTCTTATCCAAAAAAAGCAGCCCTTGAAGGGCTAACAAAAATGCAGTGGATGATCGATGCCGGGTTTGTTCAGGGGTTCTTTCCTCCACACTTCTGCCCTCGCATTGAGCTGCTTCATCAGCTGGGCTATTGCGGAAATCTGTCTGAACAGTTGAAACGGGCAAATGAAATCCCGGGATTATTAGCGCGCATATATTCAGCATCAGCCATGTGGGCTGCGAATGCCGCCACCGTTACACCGTCCACTGACACTCTGGACGGTAAACTGCATATTACCGCAGCGAACCTGTACTCCAATGATCACCGCAAGCTGGAAGCCAAACAAACACTAAAAGCCCTCTCAACAGTATTTTCAAGCAGTAATTACTTCACGGTTCATCAACCACTGCCTGATCTGAAAATTTTTTCTGACGAAGGCGCAGCAAACCATAGCAGGTTGTATGATGACGATAACTATGTGCATTTATTTTGTTACGCGAAAAATGAAGCAGAGCAGATCTACCCTTCTCGACAAAGCCTTGCAGCAAGCCAGTCAATTGCTCGTTTTCATAAGATACCCATTACTCATCAGGTATTTATTCAACAAAGTAGCGACGCCATTAATGCAGGTGCTTTTCATAATGACGTTGTAGCCGTAGCGAATGCTAATGTGCTTTTTTTTCATGAAAAAGCCTATGATAAAAGTTCACGAAAAGACGCCTTCAGAAAGATCGGTTCGCTGATTGATTTCAAACCAATAGAGGTTACCGAGCAACAAGTATCTTTGAACGAAGCCGTTAAAACGTATCTGTTTAACAGTCAGTTGTTAAATGACCCAACAAATAAGAATTCAATGCGGCTACTATTACCAGCTGAATGTCAGCATAATAAAAGTGTAAGACGCTATCTGGATACGCTAATTCAGGACTACTCACAACCGATCAGAAAATTCGATTTTATTGATGTTCGTCAGAGCATGGATAATGGTGGTGGACCCGCCTGCTTGCGTCTGCGCGTAGCGCTTACAGTAAAAGAACTGTCGCTGGTTGATCAGCGATATCTTCTTGATATAAAAAAAATTGAGCAGCTGCAACAATGTGTGAATACCTTTTACCCAGATTCGATAGTGCCTGAACAATTGCAGCAAGCTGATTTAGCCGAGCAGTGTCTGCTCGCTAACCAGAAAGTTCATCAGCTTATTCAGGCGTTCTGAGGTTGCTGTAACACAGACGAGGTGGCCATCAAAGCCGATGTTATTGCCATAGATACCATAAAAACAGAGACATCACTGATCTCAGAGGCCAACGTATAGCGGAATAAAGCTAATAACCCAAAGTAGCCAATCACACTGTATTGTACCCATTGAAGAAATAGTAATGGGTTGCCACGCAAGCGAGCATAGTGGCAAAAAGCGCTGGCAAGACGGAATGCCAAAATAGCAAAAGCCATGACAACCAGGCCAACCAATATAAAAGAACTCCAGATCTGCCAATCACTCCAACCGACAATTTGCGCTGACTTAGCAGGTCCGGACCATAGCGCATCCCAGCTTACTGCCAGAATAATACCCACGGTTACTATCAGATTCTGGTGTTCAGACTCTTCTTCATTGGCAAACAGCTCTTCCCATAAGAACCAGACAATCAAAGCAAAAGCCAGAATTCCAATCAGTGGCGTCAGAGTTGGTAACGTTTGAATACTAAAGTAAGTCAGTAAATACCCTGCCATCGGAAACAGGGTGTGAGTCAGAGTCACGCCGGCCACCCATAACCAGACTATTCTTTGCTGTTTAAGAACCTCTGTGCGCAATGCGGTAGCAATTGCCACATCGATTCCGATTCCCAGACCCATTAGTAAGCAAGCCTGAAAGAAGCTATCCAGTGACATGCTCATAAACTCTCAGCCAAATCCCGTTGCCCGCTCCAATCAAGGCGCATATCCCAATGATGGCGATGTGATTCCTGTAGTGGAGCAACACTATCATCCACATGCTGGAGAACATTACGCGCCGGCGCCAGAACAGCATCACGACCAAAGATATAACTTTGCTCATCTACAATGGCTTTATAAGCCTTATTTAATGCAAGAGCGCGCTCTGCAGACGGCATGATCAGCTCATACAGGGATTTTGTTGCTTCAACCTTTTCACGATTAACCGTGCCGTCGCTATTGAACCAGAGCTGCAGCATCTCTTTGTTTTGACGAAACTCGTCACCACCACCCACACGCTGCATGTAGGTTAAAAACTCACCTTTGCGTTCACCATAATTAGGTACATCTTTCTGTGTCTTAAGATCGATATAACCCCAACCTTTTTCGCCTTCAACTTTTCGTGCAAATGAAAAAGTCTGATCAAATGTCGTACCAACTGTTTTGTGACAGCCATTACAGAAAGCCAACTCTTCTCGATGCTGTTGTCTCAAGCTGCCATCTTTATCTTCAATATAGCCATTAATAACCCAACCAAAGCCATTACTGATACCTTTATCTCCGGTATATACAGTTACCGGCAGCTTCCCAAAATCCTTTTCTTTGGCCTCACGGTAGTAAGATGTTGACAATAAGTTCTTGTGCTTAAATTGAGCTTTACGCATGTACCTTACTTCTTTCATTCTTGGCGCATTGAAAGTCTGTCCTTTTTCATCAACACCGATATAACGAACGGTATGAAGGAACTCGGTTCCCTCAGGATATAACATCTTTGCAAGTTGAATATTTGAAGCATCACCAAGATATGTGTCGCGTATTGCTATCGTATTTACGTTGTTCTTAAGGGTGCCATCACCATCAATGTCTTCAGAAAGAGCAACCTCCGATATCGCAGAGGTCGATACTTTATTTACGTCCTTTATAGCCATTTCCAGCAGTGCAAGATTGGCAAAATAGACACTTGAATTGTATACACCGTTGACTTCCCGAAAAGCTGCAGGTAAACGAACCATAACATCCCCGGTGGATCCGTTTGTTGGCCAGAAAGTACTCGGAAATGGCTTATAATTAAACGCTACCCAGTGACTACCATCCTTAGCAAGACCATTTTCATAAAAGGCCTCATCGGGGTAAGCCAAATTTTTGATCTTGGCTATTTCACCTTCCCAGTCTTGATTATTCTCCAAACGGGTAATGAACTCTGAATAATTATCTGTCAGAACCCAATTTTTAATATCAGAATCAGAGACATTCTTGATATATTCTCTTCGATCAGCAAACAGATTTTTCCAACTGTTCTTTATTCCTTCATCCGAAAACTCATAGTTTCCTTGAAGCCCACCATCCGACATTATATTGGGTCGACCTTCAGATTTAGAGTAGGTCTGATGACACGCATAACAGGGATTTCTATTTCCGTCTGTTTTTGTGTAACACTGTGGGGGAATCACGGCTTCCGGATTATAGACTTCACCGATATCGGTGTACTCAGATGCAGAGATATTGCGCGATTCATCAGGATTTTCATTTTTTTCTAACATCCGTCCATCGCTGCAAGAAGCAAGCAATGCAACCAGGTTCATAGCGAAAAAAAACTTAAAAATTGATTTTTTACTCATAACATCAAGCTAATATATTTTTAATTAATTTGTATAAATTATCACCGCCCAACATTTCAATATTGTTAACATCCAAAAAAAAGACCTTTCAGATTACTGAAAGGCCTTTCTTAATCAGCTATTGCCTATTTATTTGGCTCATACATCCAGAGCGTATCGTTGTCACGATTGCTACTTGCATCTTCACCAATCAGAATATTACCGTTATTCAATACGATAACATTATCAGGGTTGGTAATACCGTTCACATCACATTTATCCGCACCGGATAACTTGGTACGGTAAGTAGAGCCTGTCAGTACAGGATCAATACGATCGATGTTGTAATCATTAAGGATTTTCGCACGATAAATAGTGCCACAATCCTTAACACGGCTGGAGAGTTTAATATCTCCCGTCTCATCAATCATAGTTTTATCGGTATCGGCATTTCCCATGTACAGATAAGCTGCTGTTACCTTCTCATCTGCAATCAAATCTTCTCCTGTAACGGCCTCCTTCACACGATTATGGTTGATAGCAATACCTTCAAGTTTACGCCACTCTGCGGTAGCACCAAGTTGACGCGCTGCCTGACGAGACTCAAGGAAAGCTGAGCGATCATCCATCGGCTCACCAGCAGTTACCTTACCACCACCATTTTCTATCGTCGGATAAGTATACCCGGTAGCTGGACGACCTGCTTTCACCCACGCGGCCCACGCTTCAACGTCTTTAACCGTCATATAGCTGGTCTTGCCATCTTCCCATTGATCGGTACCAATGCCGTCGAATTCGTTGATCCAGGCTTCAATTGTTGCGTTGTCGGACGATGCCAAGGCAACCCACTCAACGTCGAAACCCGTTACTGCCGGATCATTTTTACCGGCATCCTGAGTCAACTTAGCACCGTATAATGTACCCGAACTTAAATCTTCTGCGGTATCGGCAACAAACTTGAATAAAACACCGCCATCATCATCCTGAGATGAATAGACCGTTTTTGCATCAGGCATTACTGTTGAATTTTCATGCTCGTAGCGACCAATCGTGTAGTGTTTAACCGGCACAGGAGCAGCGTCGAGAGGCTTACTGATTTCAACGATGTAGCCGAAATCGTAGGGGTTAGCAGGTGTATCAGCTAAGTCCCAGACTGGGGTCGTGCTGCCTGGCTTGTTCCAATCAGGGTGAGTTGTTGTATCAACTTTTGTGCTGATAACCCATTCTTCAGAAGTTAATGGTGTTCCCCATGGAGAAACAGAACCAAAACAGTTAGCACCTGTACCTTGTACAGCGGCAAAGTCGACCATCATTGCATCCAGAACAGTCCATTTACCATCTTCTTTCTTCAGATGCATCCGGCTCATACCTCCAGGGCGATCTTCCCAGTTGGTATATAAGTAACCTTCATTCGTTTTGTTCGGAATAGGCAAGTATGCATTGAAGTCCGGCATATCGGTTTCTGTGACTTCAGCGCTATTATCCAGCTTTCGGATACTACCTAACTTACCTTCTGGTTGGGTACCACCATTATTAGCAGCGTCACCGTTCTGACCCAGAATTTTATATTGGCCGTAAGCTGTCTGCACCAGCTGCATTTCTGCCCCGATAGGCACTGGCAGGTTAATTTTGTCGGTTGGAATCTCATTGAAGCTAAACCCTTCAATGACACCTACCGTTCCTTTATTGTATGGCGTTGCGTTTCCATCAGTTTCGACGTTTGCACTGGAAGGATGTTGCGCATTGAAGAACAGATCGCCATTTTCCGTCATAAACATGCCGGTTACTTCTGCACCCGTTGGAACAGTTGCAATACGGGTCAAACGACCAGTAACTGTACCATCAGCACCTTTTTCACCATCGGCGCCGTTACCACCATCAGTACCCGGAGCACCTACCTGGCCAGCTGCTCCGTCCGTACCATCATCGCCTGAACCACAAGCTGCCAAAGCACTGGCAGCCATCGCAATCATCAGGGCTTTGTATAAACCGCTTTTGTTAAATTCCATCATCGTTCTCTCTCAAGAGCTAAGCTTTAATTCGGAGCGAGCAGGCTAAGAGAGAAAAATTACAATAACGAGACACGAATATTTCAGAAATATAGCAATTGTATTTCTCTGAAAATATTGTGATGCCAATTAGTACCGGCGGACATATACCACAACCCGGCGATTCGCCGGCCTTAACTGTTCCAGGGAGAGATTGTCTGTGTTTTCTTTGGGGCGGCTATCAGCAAAACCTGACGCCTTTAAACGCTCTTTCTCCAATCCTTGTGATAACAGATATTTGACGACATTGGTCGCACGAGCAGACGACAACTCCCAATTAGATGGAAATTTTTGCGTTGCAATCGGCAGGTCGTCGGTGTGCCCTTCGACCTCAATCATATGACTGGAGTGGCTTGTACTACGGATAACCCGACTCACTTCTTCAAGCAATGGCAACGCATCTGTTTTGATATCCGCCGAGCCAGAATCGTACAAAGCAACATTGGCAAACTCAACTTTTACTCCCTTGTTATCGAGTACAACCGACAACTGATCCTGGAGTCCTTGTTGTTCAATGTATTCATCAAGTCCCTTTTTAATATCGGTGAAAGGAGTCGGCTTGTCTTCATTTGTGATCACTTCCGACAGACCTTCTTTTAAAGCCTCGACCTTACCCTCGTTAAGATCACTGACGGCCAGAATCATGACAAAAAAAGCCAATAATAAAGTAATGGCATCCGAATAGGTGACCAACCAGGAGCTGGCAGAGTCATCAAAGTTAGGGCGCCGTCGACGCAACCCTCTTGATTTCACAGACTCCTGCATCAGAAGTCCTCAACAACGGGTCGTAGTCTGGACGTTGGATGTAAATAAGCGTTCAAACGGTCCTGAATAAACATGGGATCTCGTTTTTCAGCCAGCAACACAAAACCTTCCGTCACTAGTTGGTTGCGGAAATACCAGGTTTCCTGCTTTTCAGTAACCTGATTGGCTGCGGGTTTAAAAAATAGATTCGATAACACCACACCGTAGAGTGTTGTGATTAACGCCAACGCCAAACCTTTCCCCAAAGCGGCCATATCACCGTTCATATTATCAAGCATAATAATCAGGCCAATAATGGTACCCACCATTCCGAAACCTGGGGCATAAACAGCCATAGTATTAAGCACCTTTGCCTCAAGCGTATGACGCTGCCAGGCAGCATCTGATTCATCGGTGAGCATCATGCGAATATCATTGTTTTTGTAGCCACTTCCCATCAATTCGATACCGTTGCGAATAAAATCATCTTTTAGCTCTTTCTCTGTAAGGCTACTTTCCAAAGCAGTGATACCGCCTGATCGATAAACCGTACTCCACTCAACAAACCGGGCAGCCAGTTTAGTCAGATGTGGTTGAGAAGTTGGGGCGTGGAAGAATGTGGCCACCAGGCAACGTACTGCAATCAAAACATCTTTGGTGGAGTAACTGATTAATGAGGCGGCAACCGTACTGCCTAATACCAGTGCAAAGCTCGATAAACTAATGAAAATCTGGTAATTCTCTGTACTGCTGGCGACAGCAAATACAAATAAACTGATGCCAGCAATAAAACCAATTAGTGTACTGAAGGAAAACATAAATGGCTCTTGTTATCGTTATTCGGATTCAACAACATCTTCGCCTGTCGGCGTTGAGATAGGAGTCAATTCTTCCATAGAAAATCTCCCTTCCCGAAGCAAACCGCGCATGATTGATACAACCTGTTGTCGAGCGACCTCAACATGATCTAGCGTTGCTTCACTTTCCTGAATTTTAAGCTCAGCAATGACTGCTGTTCTTAATTTTCCGGGTAAAGCCGATAAAACATGACGTTTAAACTCAGTGGAACAGTGACACAGTGCCATCGCCATGACATCACGGTTTATCTCCCTGAGCTCGTTGGTAATTACACGTTGCGGTGTGCGGACCAAATCTGCAAAGGTAAAATAGACCTGACGCAAACGATAAAAGGTCTCCGGCTTCTCTGATTTCAACGTTTTAAGTAAACGCGTTTCATCAGCTGTGTTCATATTGTCTAACATTCGGATCAGAACAGATAAGCCATCTGCCGTTACATTTTCAAATGTTGGTGCCGTCAGAGACTGCTTCGCCAATCGGTCGGCAACATCTTTGAATGCTGCCAGAGGTAAAGTTTCAAACTGACCCAACTCATAAGCAACGGCAGCCTGATCTTTTGCCTTAAGACGCTGAATAATATCCGCTGCACGCTGAGCTTCTAACTGTGACAACACCAACGCTTTAATACGAACATCTTCATCTTTAATCAGATAAATTACCTGAGAGTCATTCAGCTTCTCCAGGAACGAGAAAGGCTTGCTGCTCTCTGGTGTATCACTGTCAATCGCCAATACCATGCGTTGATGAAAATCGACCAGTGAGGTTAATACCAATTCTGGCGACCATTCCATTTGCGTATGCAGTTCATTGATGTGCTGCCACTTTTCGGTATCAATGGCTGGTAATAAGCTCTTTAACAGGTTGCCCCCCATGACCTCGAGCATTGCGGCAACTTCTGTATCTCGCTGCCCCTGAATAGCTTCAGTCACGAGACGTTGAAAAAGCTGAGGTTTTGATAACCCAACAGATACCAGTTCCTGACGAGTTTCATTGAGTTTTTGCCGTAATTGCTGCATATCATCGCTATTACCCGATAATGGCATAACCGCAGGCATGGTTGGATCAGGCGCATCGGGGGATTGCCCCTCTGATGTTTCCGAGACTTTTGAACTTCCGGTACGGCGATAAAACCAGATAATCAGCAGTATTGATAGCAGCAAAAAGAACAGAACGATAAGAGTCCAGAGCCAATCCGCGTATTTCGTCACAAAACCCTCAGAGGTTTCGGCTGTCGGCGTTTCTTCTGACTGAGCGTTATCGAGACGATTAAAATCAGTTCTTACAATATTAAGTGTATCACCACGTAACTCGTTTAATTGAGACTTACGAGTAATGAGGTTCTTAAGAAACTCAACCTGTTCATCCTTTAATTCGCGATCAACAACTAGAGTGATCGTCATCTTCTTGATGCTATTGCGATATCCCAGTGTTTTTTCTTTGATAGTCTTAATCTTCTTCTGGGCTTCTTGTTTTAGCTGATCGGCGTACTGCAATGCTTGTTGACGGTCGAACTCAAGCTTCTCAACGATTTCTTGCAGTGCTGCAATCTCTTGCTGGTTTTCACGTAATAACGGTAATTCGTTGACCGGTAAACCAGGCAGCTCCTCCAGATCAGACGCATCGATGGTTTGTACTTCAGGAGGACGAACCTGAGTAGTGGTTATTGAAGGCACGGGGGCTTGTGGCAATACAGTTACTGGAGAACTTGATTCACCACCTTCTTTTACAACCGTACGGGTTTTTTGCAGTACCGCTTCAACCTGAATAATAAACTGGTTATTACCCAGGTATGATCCGATGTCGCGGGCAAGCCGGGCTTCCATTTCATTTTTAAAGCGAGCTTCCTCCAGTTCGTCTTTTTTGACAGGCACTTCATATTGCTGGTTTTCAGACTCTGCGGAAAAAGTAATCTGGGAGAATATAACCAGATTTAACAGTAACGAAATCAGTATTTTCATAGTGAGTCTCCGTTACTGAATACGTGCAAGACTGGTTTTTACCTGATCCATTTCCGGATCAAGCGACAGAGCTTCTTCCCAACTGGCTTTCGCTTCAGGAATTAAACCCATTTTGTAATAAATACTGCCTTTCAAAGCATGGGCCTGAGCAGAAGTTGGCAGGCGCTTCAGGGCTGCATTGGTTTCATCCAGTGCTTTCCAGTATTCCTTCTTGTAGAAAAGCGACTGAGCACTCAGAATGTGTCGAGTAGTTTGTTCAACAATCTGAGCTTTTTCCTGCTCTAACTCTTTTATTCGCTCTGCCATTTTCTGATGATTTTCTGTAGGGTCAGGCAGATCGTCAGCTACTTGAGATTCATCTTCGGCCTCAAATGCATCCGATTCGCTCTGCGGTGATTCCAGCACGTTTTGACCGTCCGGTAACGCCATAACAAACTTAATATCACTATCACCGGCGTCGAGTGTCAGTAAAATATCATAACCCGGCCCATAGCGATGAATGTGCATTAAGCCGTGTTGCTTCTTCGCTTCCTGCGCTACCTCTTCTTTTCTTTCTGATTCTGATGGTGCATCTTCTGTTTCTGAAACCCAACCAGAATCACCAAAACCTTTTACAATACGATTGCTTCTTTCGTAGCTGCAACCGGATACTAAAGTCATCAGACCGATTAATATCACTGTGATTAATTTCATAATAACGCCTTAAAATCTCAGCCCTAATGTCAGGTCGTAACCGGTTCCACCAAATTTTCCGCCCTCTTCCAGTGTCGATTCGTCCTTCCATTTCACATCGCGTGTTGGCATTGAAACCATGCCGAAGTCAATGAAGCCGTCACTGAAAAATGGAAATTCAAAGCCTAAGCGAAAGACGAGACTGTTAGCATCATTAAAGAATGACTGCCCGAGTCCGAGGTAAACACGGGTATCAATGATATTATCGAGGCTGGGCAAATCTGCGATTATCCGACCCTCAAGATTGATTCCGGATACATCGAAATTGTCGCTTTCAGAAAAATTACGAAAATGCTCAATCGCAAGCGTGTACTCCAGCTTCTCATCGATACTGGTTGCCTCACGACGACGCAAACCGAATACGGTGACCCCATCAACTTTTTCACTGCCACCGGCAACAACATCACGCTCACCAGTGACTCCCCAGCTACCAACAGTCAGCTCGTAAGTCACCAGGTCAAAGCCTTCTTCTTCCTGTTCGCGTGTTGTCCTTTTCGAATATTCTTTTAACCACAATAAACCGTTGTCACGAGCATCAACCATGCGCAGATTAATGGTGAACTTTTCATCATGTACTGAGGCATTCCAAAATAGAAAAGCATCGGCACGCACTTTCTTACCCAAACGACGAAGTTGCTGATTTGATTCTGCCGCATGGGCAATTTCTAACTGTTCTCCTCGCAGCTGTACCTGCGTCATACGACATTCAATGCACTGAATCAGCTCGAAACGGTCACTATCGAGCACCCGGTGCATCAGTTTATTTTCAATCATCAGGTGAACTTGCTTTGGTATCTTTCGATGCAAACGGTCGCCGTTGTGATACATGGCAACCCGTTTGATATTGGCATCCAGATCAATCAGTTCCTCCAGCACCAATGTTTTATCGTCATCCAATAGCTGACTGAAACCGGTGTAGAGAGACGACGGTTGCTCATTTAATGTCGGTATTTGGTCTTGTGCGTGCGCAACCGCGCTCCATATGCCGACGAACACCACGGCAATGAATTTTAGGGAAGTCATTCAGATTCCTTGGTCCGAAAATTCCTGAGAGATGAACAAAGCATAGTTCATATTTCAGAAATGAAAGGTCTGGCCGATAATAAGAACAATCGGAAATACCTTGGAATTACGGTGTGAAAAACCTGATTTACCTGTTTTTTTTACTGAATGCTTGCACAGCTATGACGGCAGAGCGCATAAACAATCAGAGAATCATCGCAATTTATCAACTCGATGATGAGGAAGGTGCAGCCTTCGACTTTTTTTCGTCAGAAAAACTTCACAAGTGCGACAAAGAGCCGTCAGGTCGGTATCGCTCATACAGTAGCGATGCAGATGTCGCCGTTAGAAATTTTGAACTGGCGCGGATGGCTTTCGAACAAGAGGGAAGGCTGAGCTTCCGACCGCTTGCTTGCGAGGGCAAGGCCATGCTGGTTGATCAGATGGGTATTCAGAAATAATACCCAGAAATAAAAAAGGCTCCCGAAGGAGCCTCAGTGTTCACAATACGACGGACGAAACCTCAGTATCGCTTACACCTGTGTCGCATTGATGCGCTGGAACCACTCCTGTGGACCTGTTTGGTGAACCGACTCACCTTTACTGTCTACTGCAACTGTTACTGGCATATCAACCAGATCGAATTCGTAGATAGCTTCCATACCCAGATCTTCGAAACCAACAACTTTGGCATCTTTAATTGCCTGAGATACGAGATAAGCGGCACCACCCACAGCCATCAGGTAGACGGCTTCGTTATCCTTAATCGCCTCAATCGCCATCGGGCCACGTTCAGCTTTACCAATCATCCCCAGCAAACCGGTCTCTTCCAGCACGGTACGAGTGAACTTATCCATACGGGTCGCAGTGGTTGGACCAGCAGGACCAACCACTTCTTCACGAACCGGATCAACCGGGCCCACGTAATAGATAAAGCGACCTTTCAGATCAACCGGAAGCTCTTCACCTTTGGCGATCATATCAACCATACGCTTGTGCGCCGCATCACGGCCCGTCAGCATCTTGCCGGAAAGCAAAATGGTTTCGCCTGGTTGCCATTCTTTAACGTCTTGCGGAGTCACTTCATTCAGGTTTACGCGACGTACGTTTTCACCCACTTCCCAGCTGATCTCCGGCCAGTCTTCCAGGCTTGGCGCTTCCAGCTTAGCCGGTCCGTTGCCATTTAAGGTGAAGTGCGTATGACGAGTCGCAGCGCAGTTCGGAATAATGGCTACTGGCTTGTTTGCAGCATGAGTTGGATAGTCCGCGACTTTCACATCCAGAACGGTTGTCAAACCACCTAAACCCTGAGCACCGATACCCAGCTTGTTTACTTTTTCGAACAACTCCAGACGCAGTTCCTCGGCACGGTTAGAAGCCCCACGTTCCTGCAGCTCATGAATATCAATCGGGTCCAGCAGAGACTCTTTAGCCACCATCATCGCTTTCTCAGCAGTACCACCAATGCCAATACCCAGCATACCCGGAGGGCACCAGCCGGCACCCATCTTAGGCACCTGCTCCAGAACCCAATCGACGATCGAGTCCGAAGGATTCAGCATAGCGAACTTGGTTTTCGCCTCTGAGCCGCCCCCTTTGGCTGCCACATGAACGTCAACGGTGTTGCCCGGAACCAGCTTCATGTGAATTACAGCCGGAGTATTATCTTTGGTATTGGCACGCTTACCGTCGGGATCAGCCAACACAGACGCGCGCAGAACGTTGTCAGGGTGGGTGTATGCACGACGAACACCTTCGTTCGCCATATCTTCAACACTCATATCCCCCTCAAACTTCACGTCCATACCGATGGTCAGAAAGACGGTTACAATACCGGTATCCTGACAAATCGGACGTTTACCCATGGCACACATACGAGAGTTGATCAGAATCTGAGCCATCGCGTCTTTGGCAGCTTTGGATTCTTCTTTCTGATACGCCTCATGAACAGCGTCGATAAAATCTTTGGGATGGTAATAAGAAATGTACTGCAGCGCGTCAGCCACGCTTTGGATCAGATCTTCCTGCTTGATCACAGTCGTCATGGAAGGGCTCTCTCTTGTTTTGGCCTGATGAAGCGAACCGCAATCTCAGGCTCTTACGGTTGTAAAAACGCCCACAAAAGTGGGCGTTTGAATGCTGACCGTATTGTAACCTATCGGAGTCTGACCTAAAACGGCCACCACTCTTCTTCTTTTGTACGAGGGCGGGCCTTAATGTTGCTCGCTCCAGAGGCTGGAGATGCTTCGTTGGTTGCCGGCCCCTGCTCCTCATCATCGAGCGACGCATCAAATACATTTTGCAAATCTTCGCTTGTCTCTACTTCCAGAGCTGCGAGCAATCCGCGACCCCGGTGAATCATCTGTACATCACCTAATTCCGCCAAAGCCCGGCTTGGCGCAACTAACTGCAATGGACCATCACCGAGAGGGATTTCGTCCAAATCCGGATCAATAACCGGAGGATCTATTTCCGAATAACGCAGGTAATATACTTTGCCCGCTTTGGCTTCAAAAGCAATCTCGGCTATCCGCTTTATCTCAAACCATTCAATGCCTTCCAGGCCAAAAATACCGCGACGAACCACAATATCGTAGGAACCTGGCTCCATCTCATACCAGGTGTAACCGCCACCCTTGATATTAAACAGGCGCTCACCGTTTACATTGAAACTCGGCGTTTCAAGCTCATCCATCGACCATTCAGTAGCGGGTCGGTAAACATAAAGTAAAGCCGTATTCTCATAGTCCCACCGATAACTGACGGGCTTAAAATTCTGACCATCCGGAGCCGCAACGTAAGAGCCGAAGTTGTCCCCGATGGATTGATGTATGGTGCAGCCACTCAGGGCTAAGAGCGCAAGTATGCACCCACTAACTGACAATTTTTTTATCATTATTATGGTCCTGCCTAAGGCAAAATCCCGAAAACGTTCAACAATACAGCAATCTGGCACAGTTAGACCGATGATAGTCTGGTTAAGACGTACCAAATAGGATAAAACAGGCAGATGCATTGTACATAAAAAGTACGCGTTGCTATGATGACATAATTACAAAAAATAACAAAAAGCGATAGGGTCATTTATGAATGGCAAAGGGAAAAAGCTGCTACTTCTGGCGGCGGTTGGCGCAACCGCTGTGCTAAGTCCGTTATTGTATTCGCAACCCGGTAACGAGGCGTACTATTCGACCGAAATTGATGATGCCGTTGCTCATGCCAAGCGCAACCCAGTCGATAAGCGTTATGTTGGTTCAACCTGGTATAACCGCTCGACCTCCAAAAGCTTCCGCCTCCCGAAAATGCTCAATACAGAGATGAATGACCAGGTGATTGAAGGTGCCGTTGGTGCAACCGCAGCCGGGGATGAAGCGGTTCCGGTGGTTGATGAATCCGTTACCCAGATAAACCTCGGTCGCACCATTGATAACGACAGCCTGAAGGAGACCAGGCCAGTTCAGACAGCCGAAACACCGGCTCAGAAGGTAGATTTATCCGAGGCGGAAGTGTACATTCCTATCACCACCTATTCAGGACAAGGCTTTTCCGGAACGGCAACGGATATACGATCCAACGTCAGAATCAGCGCAGAGGCGCGCCCCTGATATCGCGTATTAAGAATAATAACGAGGTGCAAGTATGAACAAACTCACACTCTGTATCACAATGGCTGCGATGAGTTTTCCGGCGATGGCTGTTTCTCCACAGCACGATGAATACTACTCTGACGATATTTTTACTGCGATTGAAGAAGCCAAGCACCGAACACATCACTACAACTACAGCCGTCATAAACGATATAATCGTACGACTTCGCAAAGTATTAATATTCCACGCCTGTTGAATGCGGAAATGGACGAGCAAGTGATCGAGGGGGCCGTCGGTGCAACAGCAAGCGGTAGTAATCTTAATAAGGTTGTTGATGAACCGGTTCGTCAGGCTAATCTCGACCAGCCAACAGGCTCTGATCAGCTGAGTATTGAGCAGCAGCCGAGCGAGACTGGCGACGCTCAAAAGATTCTGCAGAACAAAACCACGACCTACATTGAAAGCATCAATTACTCAGGTCAGGAATTTTCTGGCTCAATTAGTAATATCCGTAGTGGTGTATCAGTGAGTGCAACGGCTCGTCCCTAGAGCCTCACCTTCACTTTTTCCCTGGCAACTGCACCTAACCTAAGCAAGGCGCTGTCCTGCTGCCATTCCTGAGAAAAGGGGGATTTCAGCCCTGCTGCCGCTCTCAGCATTTCAGCCAACAGCTTATCAATTAATGACAGCGAATCCTGACTGAAATAGTCGGGGGAATCATCATATGCTGCTGCTAAATCGACCGTTGAATTCAGCAAAAACGCGGTTGAATGAGAGTCTGAGAGTTTCCTGATGAGCCAGCCCGCGTAGCTCAAACTCACCATCACATCTTCCCAATACCTGAAGGGCTTAAAAACGTTTTTATGTGCATGAGACACACAATAATTCGGTTCACAAAGACAGTTGTCGAATATTGCCGGTGTATGCGGAACATCCTTAAGAAATGATTGCTCTTTGACAGAATCAAGCGCGCTAAAACCAGCAGAGGAAGTCAGCACTTTCACACACTGAAGCTCAGACTTGTGGTTATTCGCAAGCACATAAACAGCATCCAGCAATCCTCGTTCGAGCAGCATAACATGTGACTTGGTACCACTAACGAAATGTGCACCTTGTCTTTGAGTTACACGGGTTTCAAACTCTCTGGACGAACGGATGCCCCTCTCAGATGCAGCAAGAGCAGCGAACTCGTCATGTCTAAGAGCCGGATCTAAATGACGAACAGCACACTGATAACCAAAGAAAAAAGCGGTAGCCACCGTGTCGCTCAAGTAGCCACATGCCAGTGCAGCCTCTGCCAATGGCAAGGACTGCAGCTGTTGGGAGAAAAGTTCCGTTAATTGCTGACGAGTTGCAACAGAGATATTACAAGCGGGCAGCTCAGCCAGCGAATGTAATAAGGGTTCTCCCATTGCCATTACTGTGCGCTACCGCCCAGCGCGTTCTGAATACGATCAAGACGGATCTGAATATCTTCAATCTCCATTCTCATATCTCCCAGATCACCGCCCAGTTTTAACTTCGCGACTTTGGCATCAAGCGCCTGAATGGTCTCACTATTTTGGCTGATACTCAGCTGCGCGGTTGCCAGATCCTCGGCCGACGCTTCGACTTTTTTCACTCGCGATGATAAAGCCGATGTTTTCGAGTTTAACGCCTGGGTTAAGTCTTTTTTCGCTGAAGCAATCTCCGCCTTCGTGCCTTTATCCGCCGCGACTTGTTTTCTCGAAACAGCAGCCAACGAAGATTCCAACGACTTAATCGCTTTGTCGTTGCTGGCAATATTGGCCTTATTACGCTTATTAGCAACATCCCAAAGCTTACGGATCTCTTTATTGTTTTCTTTGACCAGAACTTTTAATGCATCAACCGACAGATTGGCGTTTTCTCCGGTCGCAGACAACTGATCATTCAGCTTCTGTAAGTTTCTTCCCTGATCGGTAATGACCCCTTGTGCCTGGTTTAACTGTTTTTGCACAATCTGTAGCTGCATAAACAAAAAGGCCGCACCAGCTCCCATGACTATTGCTAATACCAAAGCAATGATTGCAATGGTTTGTTTTGCTGGCTGCGCTGGTGCAACCGCAGTTTTAGTAACTGCTGCGCGCTGCGCGGCCTGACGGCGAGCCGCCATCTGACGCTTTCGCAGCTCAATATCTTCTGCGGATGGTTTCATATCCGGAAGGATAGGTTCTTTTTGCTTTTCCATGATTCACAACTCGTGGTAGCTGCCAGCTTGCCGCTGGTCTGTGTAATTTTGCTACAAATAGTAACCTAGAGCGACAACCGGTTAAACATGCACAAGTCGCAGAATGGTCAAAATATGCAACCAATCAATGCAGCAGACTAAAACCATACAATTTTCATGCGTAGCATGCCCAATAGTCCGATGCTATGATTGCGCGACTACTAAAGAGAGAGAGTTGAATTCGTTTCATACTCTCCCCATATTGTTGACCCGTATTCCCGCAATTGGGTTTGCAACCGACCTAGCTAAGATAATGGAGACTCACAATGGCATTCGAATTACCCGCCCTGCCTTACGAAAAAAATGCTCTGGAACCACACATTTCTTCAGAAACTCTGGATTTCCACCACGGCAAACACCACAACACCTATGTGGTAAAGCTGAATGGTCTGATCGGTGGTACTGAGTTTGAAGGTAAGACATTGGAAGAAATCGTAAAAACCTCTTCTGGTGGCATCTTCAACAACGCTGCGCAAATCTGGAACCATACCTTTTACTGGAACAGCCTGAGCCCTAATGCTGGCGGTGAGCCAACAGGTGCCATTGCTGACGCCATTAATGCTGCGTTTGGTTCTTTTGAAGAGTTCAAAGCCAAGTTCAATGACATGGCAGTTAACAACTTCGGAGCCAGCTGGACCTGGTTAGTCAAAAAAGCCGATGGCTCTCTCGATATCGTTAACACTTCTAACGCAGCAACACCGATTACTGAAGACGGTGTTACCCCGCTGCTCACGGTTGACCTGTGGGAACACGCCTACTACATTGACTATCGCAATGTTCGTCCAGACTACCTGAGCGGTTTCTGGGCACTGGTTAATTGGGAATTTGCAAACGCTAACTTTGCTTAATCCTGATCAAGAATAAAAAGGAGCTGCGGCTCCTTTTTTAATGCCTTTCATATTTCGCTGCTGAGTAACTCATGGCTGATCTTAAACTACTTTTGGCATCAAGCTCTCCTTTCCGTCGTCAGATTCTGAATAAACTTCGTATACCATTTGACTGCGAAGCCCCTGATATTGATGAAACACCACTTGCTGATGAGCAACCGCAGCAATACGTCGAACGCCTCGCAGTTGAAAAAGCGCAGGCCCTGGCGGGGAAATATAGTGATCACTGGATTATCGGTAGCGACCAATGCAGTGTCGTGGACGGCAATATCTGTGGCAAGCCACATACCGTTGAAAAAGCACAACAACAATTACGACTGAGTAGCGGTAAAGTGGTTCATTTTTATACAGGCCTCTGCTTACTCAATGCTCAAACCGGAGAATATCAGAGTGTTATAGAGCCATTTTCAGTACATTTCCGTGAGTTAAATGACGACGAAATAAGACGCTATATTGAACTGGAAATGCCGCTAAAATGCGCCGGTAGCTTTATGGTAGAAGGACTGGGTATCAATCTGTTTGAGAAGCTGGAGGGTCGTGACGAAAACAGCCTGATTGGTTTACCCCTCATTGCGCTGCTTCAGCTCATGAGGAATGCCAAATTAAATCCATTAGAGCTGGCTCAGTAAGATAACCAACGAGCACAAAAAAAGCCGGATTAACCGGCTTTCTGATCAATACCACCTTACACTCAATTACCGCGCAGCGGGCAATCCTTTAAACAGTTTCTCCATCCGCGAGTTAACGTCATCAACACCAACGTCGTCAGAGATAGTAAACTCCCAGATCCCGTTAAGTTTGTCTGTTGTTAACTGCTTCGCTTTGTTCGCTTCAACCACAATCGTTGGACGCAGAAAAACCATCAGGTTACTTTTGACCTGCTCGGTTGATGTGGAGCGGAATAACCATCCGAGCAATGGGATATCACCCAGCAGTGGAACTTTGCTTTCAACTTCACGAACGTCGTCCCGGATTAAACCACCCAATACGATCGTTTCTTCATTTTCCGACAGAATCATGGTTTTGATCGAACGCTTATTGGTGATCAGATCAGCACTGCCATTCACACTGGTCTGAGATACCGACTCAGCCGTCGCTTCAACCTCCAGACGAATCGCCTCACCGTCATGTATATGTGGTTTAACTTTTAACGTTATACCAATGTCTTCACGAGTGATCGTGGTAAAAGGATTCGAATTATTATTCGACGCAGTTGATCCGGTACGAAAAGGCACATTCTGACCAACAATAATCTCAGCTTCCTGGTTATCGAGTGTCATAATGCTCGGCGTTGATAACAAATTGGTGTTGGTGTCACTTTGCAGCGCCTGAATAACGGCACCAAAAGAAGCTTCACCGTCTTTTTCCTGATAAGCACCCAATGTCAGACCCGCACCTAATGCAGCTGCCGGATTACCGCTGGCAACCGAGCCGGCGATGGTCGATAACGACGGACCCGCATTACTGAAATTGGTACCACCAACCGGGTTGTCCAGATCACCAACGGCCCACTGAACACCCAAAGCGTCATTAACATTACCGGTTACTTCAACAATCGCGGACTCAATTAACACTTGAGCACGACGTACATCCAATGATGACACCAGCTCTTTAATTTCTTTCATTAACGATGGCTCAGCACGCACAACCAGGGCATTTAACTCTTCATCAGCATGAATGCCCGCCTTACCTTTTGCCTGGTTTGCATCTTTACCACCCGCAGGTGCTTCGGACAGCAACCCTTTTAACAATTCAGCGAGTTTCTTGGCATCTGCGTATTGAAGGCGCATAACCTGTGCACTGCCGCTGAAGTAAGACGGCTGATCCAGTTCTTCGATCAACTTCCGAACACGTGCTCGGGCGCTTTTTTCACCTTTAATAATCAGACGATTACTGCGCTCGTCAGCAACCACACGGATACTGCCGGAAGTACGGCCCGCATTGCTATTGCCCTTCGCAACTTTTGACGGGTCGAGGTTCTGCAACATGGTAACTACATTACCAACCCAGGCTTCTTTCAGCTGAATGACCTCCAGCTCTTCGACGCCTTGTTTGTCCAGACGCTCAATAATCTGTTCGATACGACGGATATTAGAAGCATGATCGGAAATGATTAATGCATTAGCCGATTTAACACCGGCAAGATGGCCGTATTTGGCAACCAATGGACGCAGGATGGGCACCAGATCCAATGCCGGAGTATTTTTAATACCGATGACCTTGGTGAGCATTTCCTGGCTGTCATTAGCAATTCGCGCCTCAATGTCGCGGCCTTGCTGTTTAATTTCATTCTGTTGAACAACCAGAACCACTTCACCGGCAGGCACTGCAGCATAGCCATGGACCTGCAATACCGATAAAAACAGCTCGTATACACCGGCCTGGTCAACCGGTTCACTGCTCAGTACGTTTACCTTACCCTTAACACGTGGGTCGATGACGAAACTCTTGCCGGTAATATCGGCGACCTGACTGATGAAGGCTCCGATATCAGCATCCTTCAGGTTAATCTGCCAGTTTTCCTGAGCCTGTACCGGATTGAGAAAGCTCAACAACAACAATGAAGCGACTAAAAAACGCTTAAACACACCCATTTCCTTTAATTAAGTTTGTGATTAACCACGAAACGATTATTTCCACGCTGCACTTCAATTCGTGCATTACCCGAACTGGAGAGTTGCTCCAGCACAGACCTGTCTGCGTCCAGATCACCCAGTCGCTGGCCATTGACCGACAATACGATATCACCCGGCACCAGCTGTAACGCTGTCAGCATAGAGCCAGGCTGAACTTTATAACCCTGACCAGAGCCTGCCGACCGCAGCCCCAGCTCTCGAATAGCGCCTTCAGGGTCGCTGGCCATCTCCGCCGATGCCAGCTCCATAAAATCGGAAGCCGAACGCACCTTGCCAAAACGCTCTCTCAATGAACCTGAGCCGCGACCCGCTCGTTTGGGCGCAGCAACCGAGCGTGCATTGATGCCCGACTTTTTGGTTTCTTCAAACTTCAGAGTTTCTAATTTACCGTTGGTATCCAATACCACTTTGTCATGCTGCACACCGGCTAACTTGGTACGCCCCTGAATTGTGTCACCAATGCGATAAAAATCTCCACGACCGCTCTGTGGCGCAATAATGGCGCTGGATTGATCCGCATCCGACGCTTTATTAATACCCAACAACCGCAGGCGCAAACGCGTGACCGGGGCATCGACCACCTGAGTCTGAGCCTTAACTGGCTCCTCGTTAGCAATACCGAACAAATGATAATCGGCCGTACCACGGATGCCGGAAACCTGAGAGCTTCCGGTAACCTGCGTCGGTGCCATAAGAGATAGCGGTTCCGGTGCGACAATCATCCACACCAATGCAGCGGCCTGAATGGCAAGCAATACCGTAAACACTAATTTTCCAAGCACTAAGACCAGCTTTTGCCACAACACTAATGACACGCTGGCTGGCGCATTTACGTCCGCGCTCACTACCAAACTTCACTCCTTCAAAAATTGCCCAAGGTTATAGAATCTTACGGGACACTTCAAAAATTACTGTTTCTTCAGTGGCCTCTGCCGGCCATTTTTGTCCAAGGATGTCCAGGAAACGACGACGGATCGCGACCCCTCCCCAACCGTCGTCCTGAACAAACGCCTGACCAACAGGCAACCCGTCCTGAGTTTCAATATTTAAAACCGATTTGTCAGACTCCCGTTTTAACAGGCCAACCAAAAGCGGCAACGTTGCCTGAACCGGTTTTCCATCTACCGGAAAGCCAACATCGCCACCCGAAAATGTCAGCTGACCATCCAGCTGATGAATCTGACGTGCTTCAACATCGAGTTGAGCGGTTAATCCAGTGATCTCAAAATCTCCCTCCAACGATGCACGACCCTGACGCAATAGTGGCTGCAGATGATCAGCCGACAAAAGCCCGGTGGTATTTGTCACCTGCAGCATTCGATCTAAACCAACGTTCAGATGACTGTTCAGTTGCAGGCCAACAGCGCTGACATCCAAATCCAGATCGGCATTGGCTAGTAATAGCTTTCGTAAGCTGAGTATCCAATTCACATCCAACGAACCCAGCTGAGGATTTTGAATCCGTATCAAACCGTCGAAGACCGTTCCTGAAGTCTCCGTGATTTTGACCGGGAGATTAGCGGCATGAGGCTCCGCAAACCGCCAGATGAAATGCAAAGGGGTGGTCACAGCGAGCGAAATCATGAAAACGAACAGACCCAGTAATAGATACCAACGGGCTGTCCAAATGGCTGTAAACATGGTGAAGTCGTAATCCAATCTGTGTCGAGGCCGGACATCTTACTGAACAGCGAGGCAAAGTGTAATGGGCCATTGTGACAGTACGGTAAAAAAGCGTGGTTGGCCCGGCAAATGGGCTCAACAAGACCACAAGCCACGCCAAATTTGGACATATTTTAATCAAAAACAAGCATTTATCACCACCAACTGATCTTCAAACTGGCGTCACGTCAAGGATCACTTATAACTAATAAGCCAAACAGATAATCGTTTAATAAGTAAAACAGCTTAATACTCGGTTAGAAGCCTAAGATTTATGGACTAAGCTAATACTTATCCAGTCCCCGACCCCGAATTTATTATGAGTAGTAACAGCTTACTGTTTAAGACCATCCTCCAGATTCTTGTTGTTCTGACGGCGTTGCTTGTCGTGCTCGGCGTGTTCAATTACAAGAAAACTGAGAGTCAGCTCACTGAAGATCTGAGATCCAGTGCCGAAAAAACTGTCCTTCGACTACAAGGCAGCCTCCCATTGCCCATCTGGAACTTCGACCAGAGCACGGTCATCAAAGCCATTGAGGCGGAACTGGCCTCTGAATTTCTTAATCGAATCACGGTAATCGTCAATGACGATGTATTTGCAACACTGGCAAAGGACGACAATGGCGTCATCCGGGAGCGCCGGGTCAGCGAATACAGTGATGCCATTGAGATGAACGAAGTCCTCATTTATGAAGCGGACGGAGAGTCTAATGAAGTTGGGCGCATCGTAATCGGGGTTAATAACCACCGGGAGGAGAAAATTCTAACGGACGCCTTCAACCTCGAAGTATTCCGTATTCTGCTACTGGATCTGATTGCAGCAATAGCCATTGTCCTGATTGTTAAAACAGCCATGATCCGACCTTTAGAAAAAGTAAAAGAAGCGGTTCATGACATTGCACAGGGGAATGGTGATCTGACCAAGCGCCTCAGTGAGAGTGGGTCGGTTGAGCTTTCGGAGTTGGCCAGGGAATTCAACATTTTTGTACAGAAACTCGACGCCCTGATCACTGACATCGGTCACACTGGTTTATCTCTCGCCAATAAATCCCAGGAAAGTCAGGGCCATGTGGAAAACATGCGGGGTGAGCTTCGCAGCCAACGTTCTGAAATTGATCTGATTGTTTCCGCCAGCACGGAGTTATCCAGTAGCACCGATATGGTTGCCGGCAATGCCCGCCAGGCTGCGGAGGCGGCTCAGAGCGCGAACGAATCGGCACGCAGCAGCCATAATATCGTTTCAGATGCCGTCGCCAGTATTAATGCACTATCAAATGAAATTGGCCAGATTTCAGACGTCATCCAAGTTCTGGTTAAAGAAGGTGAGAACATTGGCGCTGTCAGTGATGTTATTCAGGGCATCGCAGAACAAACCAATTTATTAGCCCTCAACGCGGCCATCGAAGCGGCGCGCGCCGGGGAACAAGGACGTGGTTTTGCGGTGGTAGCTGACGAAGTGAGAACGCTGGCTCAGCGCACGCAACAATCCACAGAAGAAATTAATCACATGATTGAGCGATTACAGAAGTCTACTGAGGAGGCGGGTACCGCTATCCGTAAGGGGACTGAGAACGCGACCAGCAGTGTCAGTAAAATCGAAAAAGCCGGAGAGGCCATTCGGACAGTGGCGAACAATGTGGACCAGATCAACACCATGAACTCGCAGATATCTCAGGCAGCATCTGAACAAAGCGCCGTCATCAGCGAACTTAATCAGAACATAGTCAACATTTCACACAATGCCGACAGTACCGAACAACTGGCGGACCAAACCATGGCGGCAAGCTCCTCAGCAATGGAAATGTCGTTGGAATTACAAGACAAAATGCAGTCGTTCAAGACTTCAGTCTGAAATAAGCCCAAGAGGAAACAACTATGCGAATACTTCTGCTGATCATTGGTTTTACTTTGTCTCAGCTCGTACTGGCTGACAAAGTCGTAAAACTGACGTCACTGGACTGGCCTCCCTACTCTGGTAAAGCGCTTAATGAACAAGGCGCATCCGTCGCCGTTGCCAAAGCAGCATTCGCTGCCATGGGCTACACCCTGGAAGTGGATTTCTTTCCATGGAGCCGCGCAGTTTCGCTGGCAAAAAGTAAAGGCAGCGCTTATGCCGGGTACTTCCCCGAATATCACTCTGATGCTGTTGCCGAAGAATTCACTTATTCACAACCAATGGGCTCTGGCCCTCTGGGGTTCGTAGAACAGAGCGCTAAACCCGTCACCTGGTCCTCTCTTGACGATCTGAAAAGCTACCGCATTGGCGTTGTACAGGATTACGTTAATACGACGGATTTCGATGCCATGATGAATTCTGGTCAACTGAAAACAGAAGCTGTAATCAGTGACAAAAACAACATCCTGAAAGTCGTCAACGGACGTCTGGATCTTGCGGTCATCGATCGCAATGTAATGGACTACCTGTTCAAAACAGACAAAGCACTGAGCGGTAAAGAAGGGAAAGCATCTTTTAACGGAAAACTGCTGGAAGATAAAAAGCTGTATATATGCTTTAAGAAAACCCCTGGCGGTGCTGAAATGGCCAAGATATTCAATGAGGGTCTGAAGAAAATTGATGTTAATGCCATAATGGCAAAACACATATAACTTCTGATTCCTGCTCATCCGGCTGCCTGCTCAATGGGCAGCCCACGCTCACCGCGGACCAACTTTTCTTTTTCTTTCTTCGGTAATTGTTTTACCCGGTATTCTATTTTTGAAGCCGAACTGCGGTCACCCACAACCTGCTGAAACACCAGTGATAACGGGCCTTTACCGCGCAGAGCACGAGCCCCCTTGTTGCCAGTAAGATGCTCTTTAAAACGCCGTGAAACATCCGTGGAAATCCCGCAGTACAAGCAGCCTCCGGCAGTACGGACCAAGTAAACCGACCACATTGCCGTTTCCAGTACGGGCGAAGGTTCGTCGTCTGGCATGATTTACCCCCTACTTAATTCAAAAAAATATCCGTATGGTAACGTTTTTCCGCTATCCAGATAATCGCACCCCTATGCACACCGTGTTTCGTGATCCAATCAGTGGGCTTACTCATTTAGCAGGCGCAATTTTCGCGATTGTGGCGTTATGTATTTTGTCGGTTCAGGCTGCACTGCATGGCAACGTCTGGCATATGGTGTCGTTTGTGATTTTTGGTGCGACCATGTTCCTGATGTTCGCCAGCAGTGCACTGTACCATCTGATGCATACCAGTGAAGAGGCGATTCGCTGGTTAAAACGCATCGATCACATGGCGATTTTTCTGATGATTGCCGGCAGTTACACCCCCATCTGTCTGGTACCACTGAACGGTAATATCGGCTGGATTCTTTTTTCAGTCGTTTGGGCATTGGCCGTTGCCGGCATTGTCCTAAAGCTGGTGTGGATCAGTGCGCCACGCTGGTTATCCACACTGATTTACCTGGCAATGGGCTGGTTGGTGCTATTCGCAGCAGGGCCGGCGATGGAGACCATTCCCGTCGATGCTCAGTGGTGGATTCTCTATGGCGGCGTCAGCTATACATTGGGCGCAATCGTTTACGCGTTAAAGTGGCCTAACCCATGGCCACGCTGGTTCGGTTTTCACGAAATTTGGCATCTGTTTGTGATGGCAGGCGTATTTTGCCACTTCTGGGCAATTGCATTCCATTTGGCTACCATTCCGGTTTTACCCTGAACCATTGGTTAATCTGGATTATTTGTGAGTCAGCCACAACTTGAAAATGGTGCTCTGGTCATCAGTCGCAACGTCGTCATTCCGCTTTACCAAATAGAATTAAATGCGATTCGTGCGCAGGGCGCGGGCGGTCAAAACGTCAATAAAGTCTCCTCCGCGATTCATCTGCGTTTCGATATCAATCGCTCCAGCCTGCCCGACTTCTACAAAGAAAAACTGTTGGCGTTAAAAGATCAACGCCTGACAAAAGATGGCGTGCTGATTATTAAGGCTCAGCAGTTTCGTACCCAGGACCTGAACCGCGATGACGCTTTATTTCGATTACAGCAGTTGGTTCGCCATGTTAACCGGGTTGAGAAAAGGCGAATTGCAACCAAGCCGACCCGGGGTTCTCAAAAACGCAGAGTGGAAAGTAAAGTAAAGCGGGGACAAACCAAAAATCTGCGACGTAAAGTGGATTACTAGTCGCTTGATGCAGAGAGATTGTCAACTACGGCTTTTTTTAATCAGATCGTAGGCCGTTTGAATTTCCTGCGTTTTTTCCTTGGCTAGCTTCATCATTTCCTCCGGTAAACCCTTGGCAAGTAGCTTGTCAGGATGATGCTGACTCATCAGTTTACGGTAGGTTTTCTTAAGCTCATCATCCGGTGTATCCGCTTTTACACCCAATACCGCATACGCATTAGCCAGCTGCTGACGCAGATTATCACCCTGATGCACAGACTGTCCGGCGATAGCCGCTTTTACCCGACCATGAATCCATTCAAACTGAAAGGCGCTGATACCAAGTTGCTTGCACAGTTGATTAAATAGATGTCGCTCCTCCAACGCCAGTTCGCCATCGGCATAAGCAACACTGAGCTGAATTTCAAGAAACATCTGTGCCAGACTGGCGCGCTGACTGATGACCCGTTTCAGCGAAACCAGATCGGGGGATAAATCGAAGCCGGCTCGCTTGCCCTCAGTAAAGCAATCAATCGCCGCCTGACGTTGACTTCCACTCAGCCCCATCTGATCCATGATTTGAGTTGCTGCCGCAATCTCGGACTCCGTCACCCGACCATCAGCTTTGGCCAACTTCCCCATCACACGGAAAGTACTGCGGAAGAAGACCTGCTGCACAGATGCTTGATTGGCTGCCAACGGAGAGTCATCGCTACCGACCAGAAAACGGCTAATACTCTGGTCAAATAAGTGTCCGGTAAAGGCACCAATTAATAACCCAAACGGCCCTCCGGTTAACAGTCCAAACGCACCGCCGACTAATTTACCAATAAAAAAATTCATCCCGATATATTCCGCAACAACGTCTGCTCAAGGTTAGCTAGTCGCTGTGGTGTGCCCACATCAACCCAACCACACGGCAGAACCTGCCCTTGTATCGTGCCCCGATCCATCGCCTGACGTAACAGCGGTGCCAGCGGCCTCACGCCTGTGGGTAACCCCATAAATAACGTTGGTGATAACAAACTAACACCAGAAAAAGTCCAGCCCTGTCCGCTTATTTTCGACAGTACTCTTCCCTGGTCGGTTAAAGAAAAATCACCGCCTGGATTATGATCCGGATTTTCCACCAGCCAGAGAAAACCATCCTGTTTTTGATCAAATTGTTCTGCGACAACCCATGCATTACCGTAATCCCAATCCAGCCAGACATCCCCGTTAATCAGCAGAAAAGGCTCACAGGTATCAGTTGCCAACAACGGCAAGGCTTTTATAACGCCGCCAGCGGTTTCCAGTGCCTGGTCTTCCGCGGAATAACGAATACTGCAACCCCAGCGGGAACCATCTCCCAGAGCCTCTTCAACCATATAGCCAAGGTAAGCGTGGTTTATCACTATGTCACGAACCCCTGCCGCGACCAGCTTCTCGATATGGTGTTCGATCAGCGGCTTACCCAGCAGCGGGATGAGGGGCTTCGGGCAATTATCAGTCAGCGGTGCCATTCGGGTGCCACGACCTGCTGCAAGGATCATCGCTTTCATACAGCACGCCCATCGATAAATTGCTGTAAAGCTGGCAGAAAACGTTGCCGAAGCCAATGGTGAAAATCAGAAAACTGTGGATAACGTGCACTGATATCCAACAGGTAGCGGCAAGTGTTTGGGATATCCGCCAGGTAACCGTCTTTGCCATCACGCAGGTGTAAACGAGCAAAAATGCCCGCTGCTTTTAAATGTCGCTGCATCCCCATCCAATCGAAGTCGCGAATAAACGCATCCAGCGATTGCTGACAGATACCTTCGATACTGGCTTGTTGCCAGTAATATTCCAGCAACGGTGTAATAAGCGACTCATCCCAACGCACATAACAATCGCGTAAAAGCGAAACCAGATCATAACTTGCTGCGCCGACCACGGCGTCCTGAAAATCGATAACGCCCAAAGAGCCATCATGTTGTAACATCAGGTTGCGAGAGTGAAAGTCGCGGTGAACCACAACGGCTGGCTGCTGCAGAGCTTGCTCGCGCAGCTGCGCGAACACCTGCTGCAACATAGCCTGTTCTGCGTTACTGAGTTCCAGCTTCAGTTCTTTGACGCACAGCCAATCACTGAACAGCGCCATTTCCTGATCCAGTAACGCACCATCATAAGACGGTAAATCCGTTGTTGGTAGTTGCTGAATGGTAATCAGCTGGTCGATCGCCTGACGATACAATTGCTGAATATGTTCTGTACTGCTCCCCTGCTGGTGCAGAGCCGGCCATAACATGTCATCGCCAAAGTCTTGCAGCAGCATAAACCCCTGATCAAAGTTATGAGCGATGACCTCTGGAACAGCAATATCATGCTGATGCCAATGCCGAGCAATGCGCACAAACCGCGGATTATCCTCTTTATCGGCCGGTGCATCCACGGCAATCCAACTGCTATATTGCTGGTCTTGACAAAAATTTAAGCGAAAATAGCGGCGAAAACTGGCATCACCCGATACCGTGTCCAGCTCTGGTGTGACGCTGTGTTGATACTGCTGGCGAATAATATCCGCTGCCCAGTGCGCGAGTTGGTCGCGACGCTGATCCATGCTGGCCTCTCAGAGTTAGTCGTTCTAGAATTGGGCGCCTGCGCGCTGGCACCATCAATAACACCAATTTCAGGTATTATGTGTCGTTACTCAGCCCGTAATGTAACACAGTTAATAATATGGACAGGCGCGTTGCAGCCACTATGACTACTCAAGCCGGAAAAATTTGTTTTAACGCACTGCTGCTCAGCCTGATCATCACTCCGGTTGCCAGCCAGGTTCAGGCACAGCGTGCGACTCATCAGCAACCGGGCTATCTGAACTGGTATCCAAGCGTATATCTGAGCGAAGAGGAACAACAAGGCATGATGTCTTTTTGTTCTGGTGCATACCGTCAGTCTCAGATCACACCAATCGCAGGTGATTATATTGAGGTTGAGGCCAATGAATCTGAACGTGATCAAAACGGTGATACGCATTTCTCCGGCAATGTCGAATTTCGCCAGCACGACCGGATTCTGACCGGTGACCAGGCCAGCTGGTTTCCTGCCAGCCAATCAGGTTTCTTCTCGGGTAATGTCCGCCTGCAGACCTCTGACATCACGCTTTACGGCGACAGAGCCGAAGTCGATGAACGCGAGCAGATGCAATTCACCGCTGCCGAGTATTCTATTCCAGCGCGACACCTGCGTGGCAGCGCTGACACCATTGCCAGTGAGGGTGATGGTAAGCTGAAACTTCAACACGCGACGCTCACCTTTTGCGAACCACAGAGCAACGACTGGGATATCGCCGCTTCAGAGCTGAACCTTGATCAGAAGCGAGGTATTGGCAGTGCCTGGCATGCCAGACTGCGTATCGCCGATGTGCCGGTAATGTATTTGCCCTACTACCGGTTTCCAATTGGCGATCAGCGCACCACTGGTTTCCTAAATCCGCAGTTTTCGATCAATGGCCAATTTCAGGCCGAAGATATTCAGCTACCTTTTTACCTGAATCTTGCGCCCAATCTGGATGCGACCATCACCCCGCATCACATTCTTAATCGTGGGTTGCTGTGGGAGTCTCAGTTACGCCATAAAACCCGCTGGTTTGGCGATGGCGAACTGAATCTGGGTTATCTCGATAGCGACCGCCAGCAACGACAAGAATTCGCCGACTTCAATGCTGCCCTGCCGGAGGGTGCGACCAATCAAAAGGAGTCGGATGAACGGTATCTGATCAACTACCAGCAACAAGGCCAAATTAATCAAAACTGGTCACATCGCTGGGTCTACAACAAGGTCAGCGATAAAGATTATTTATCCAATATGAAGCCGACCGCTGCGGTTGACCGAACCACCCATTTACCGCGTCGTGGTGAAATTCTGTTCAATCAGACTGATTGGCACTTTGATATCACCGCAGAAAGCTTCCAGACCGTCGACGAGACCATTGCATTAAAAAATCGTCCTTACCGACGTTTGCCACAGCTGAACCTGAATTACACACCCAGCGTCATCAACGATTGGCAGTTGGAGCAAGAGCTGCAATACACCCGCTTTACTCGTGATGACAGCGCTAAGATCAATAACGCCGATGTTGAGTTGGTCGGATTTGATGCCCTGAATGGACGCCGCTGGTTATCAGACTCCGCTGTTTCCTATCCGTTTGAATGGCCATTTGGTTTCCTGACTCCCAAGGCCGAATACCGCCATCGCCAATATCAACTAACCGATGCTGATGAAACGATCAGCCAGGATGAGGCGACCGAGCTGAATATCCGCCATGGTGTGGGTCGCTACAGCCTCGATGCCGGCGTTTACTTTGACCGCGAATTTAACTGGTTTGGCAGCGATTACCAACAGACACTGGAGCCAAGGGTATTCTGGGTAAAAAGCCCTTATCTGGCCGGCCAGGAGAATATTCCTAACTTTGATACCACCGTCAGCACGGTATCGTTTTCCAGTTTATTCACAGGTGAACGTTTCAGTGGTGGTGACCGTCTGGCCGACCTTGATCAAACCAGCATTGGTTTAACCACCCGTATTATCCGCGATGATGGCCTGGAACAGTTCCGCCTGAGTCTTGGTCAGATCCAATACAACGAAGACCGTCGCGTTCAGTTAACCGAAACCGCCACCCTTGATGTGGCAGACACCCAATCAACCTCCAGTACACTGGCCGAAGTTGAGTGGAATCCGGATGAAAAGTGGTCGCTGTATCACACCCTGGAATGGGATCCATTTGAAGATTACGCCAAGCAGCGGCGCTATGGCGTGCGTTTCGAAGGCGTCGACAACCGCTTCCTCAGCGCCTCCACGAATGCCGTGCAAACTTATGACGCCGAAAATGACCGTTTCGAAACCAAAACCAAGCAACTGGACTGGGGGTTCTTCTGGTCACTGAATGATCGCTGGGCATTGGTCGGCCGGCAGTTGCGTGACCTGCGTTCCTACAAAGACGAAGCGAAACGCCCGGTCAGTGATGTGCTGGAATCCATCGCCGGACTGGAATATCAGAATTGTTGTTGGCGGGTCCAGCTGCTCTATCGCGAAAGCTCTCCCAAAGAATCTGATACCGAGAGCGACTTCACCACAGACAAAAAATACGGCTTTATGCTCAGCATCCAGCTTAAAGGCCTGACCACCCTGGGTGGTGGCACCGATGCCCTTATTGAAGATGCAGTAACCGGTTACTCAAGACGAAAATATCATGACTTTTAAACACCTTATCTCTGCCAGCCTCATCAGTGCGGCTTTATTCACATCCGCCACGCAGGCGGCACCTGTCTCCATCGACCAGGTGGCCGCTGTGGTCGATGATGACATCATCATGAACAGCGAGTTGCTGCAACGCATGGAAACAGTGCGTCAGCAAAATGCCGGAGCTTCGTTACCACCGAGTGACGTGCTGCGCAGCCAGGTACTGGAGCGCATGGTATTGGAGAGCATCCAGCTGCAAATGGCCGACCGAGGCGCCATTCGTATCAGCGACACCGAACTCAACGATGCGATTCGCCGAATTGCAGCACAGAATCAGATGTCACTGACACAATTCCGTCAAGCCATGGAAGCCGAAGGCGTTTCTTTTTCTCAGGCACGCGAACAAATTCGTAACGAAATGCGAGTCAGTCGTGTGCAGCGTTTCCAGGTTGGTGAACGTATCCAGATTACGGATCAGGATGTGGCTTACTTCCTGGCGTCTGATCTGGGTAAGATGGCGTCTGCTGCCGAATACGAGATTGGTCATATTCTGATCGCCGTGCCGGCTCAGGCCAGCCCGGCAAACATTCAGAAAGCAGAAAAGAAAGCACAAAGCGTGGTTCAGGCACTGCGTGAAGGGGCCGATTTCCGTCAGACTGCCATCGCTAAATCCAACGGCCGTAACGCGCTCAAAGGCGGTAACCTGGGTTGGCGTAAAGAAGCTCAGCTGCCTGGGATTTTTGCTAACGTAATACCGGCGATGACAACCGGCGATATCAGCAACCCGATCAAAAGTGCCAGCGGCTATCACATCGTCAAATTACTCAATAAGCGCGGCGGTAATACCCAAATGGTTACACAGTCGAAGGTTCGCCATATTCTGGTGCAACCGAATGAGCTGCGGAACAAAGAAAAAACCGCAGCATTGATTCAACAACTCTACCAACGCTTGCAAGCGGGTGAGGATTTTTCTGAACTGGCGCGCGAATTCAGCGATGACCCTGGTAGTGGCGCCAGCGGCGGTGATCTTGGCTGGGTAAATCCGGGCGACATGGTGCCGGCCTTCGATAAAACCATGGCGGTAACCGAGCCAGGTCAAATGAGCACTCCATTTGAGAGTCGCTTCGGCTGGCATATTTTGTTGGTTGAAGACCGCAAGCAAACTGATATCGGCATTGAGAAACAGCGCGACCAGGTACGCCAGATGCTGTATGGCCGTCGCTTCGAGGAAGAATTGCCCATCTGGTTACGTAAAATTCGTTCCGAAGCGTACGTTGATATTAAGGCGCCTCAATGATTATTCGCCTGGCAATTACCGCCGGAGAGCCAGCAGGCATTGGACCTGATTTGTGTGTCCAGTTGGCGCAACAAAAACACGCCCAGCAGCTGGTTGTGATTGCAGACCCCCAACTGCTGACGGAGCGGGCCGAGCAACTGGGGCTGCCGCTGACGGTCAAGTTGTTAGATCCGGCAACAAATCCGAAAATTGCCGCCAGCGGCGAACTCTGGGTGTACCCGGTTAGGCTGAAACACCCTGCCCTGGCAGGACAGCTCAACAGAGATAATGCCGATTATGTATTGGAAACTCTGCGGATCGCCGCGCAAGGGTGTCTCGATGGTTGGTGGCAAGGTATTGTCACCGCGCCGGTGCATAAAGGGGTAATCAACGAAGGGGCGACCGAGTTACAGGGCGACACAGGTTTCAGTGGCCATACCGAATATTTTCGCGACTACTGTGGTGTCAAAGAAGTCGTTATGATGCTGGCAACCAGTGACTTGCGGGTTGCGTTAGTGACCACCCATCTGCCGCTGCGCGAAGTCGCCGATGCCATCACCGCTGAACGTATTCAGCGAGTCAGTCGTATTCTGCATCAGGACCTGAAGACGTTCTTCGGCCTTACCGATCCCAGGATTCTGGTTGCCGGACTGAATCCTCACGCCGGAGAAGATGGCCATTTAGGCCGTGAAGAAATAGACACCATTACCCCCACTCTGAATGAGCTGCGTTCAGAGGGCCTGAATCTGATTGGTCCGTTACCCGCAGACACACTCTACACTCCCAAGCTATTAGATAACGCCGATGCAACCCTGGCGATGTATCACGATCAGGGCCTACCGGTACTAAAATTCCACGGATTCGGTCGTGCCGCTAATATTACTCTTGGACTCCCGATTATCCGCACTTCGGTTGATCATGGCACCGCACTTGATCTGGCAGGCACAGGTCAGGCAGATTGCGGAAGTCTGGCCACAGCCATCGAAGTCGCCAGCCAAATGGCAAGCAATCTATGAACAAAGCATCAAACAAGCACTCGTTAAATCCTAACGATCATGGTCACAAAGCGCGCAAACGCTTCGGTCAGAACTTTCTGCATGACCACTATGTGATCGACAAAATTGTGCGTTCCATCAACCCGAAGGCAGAAGACTGTTTGGTTGAAATTGGTCCTGGTATGGGGGCGATCACCGAGCCTTTACTGGAGGCTAGCGGGCGTTTAAATGTGGTTGAACTGGATCGCGATCTGGTGCCAATCCTGCGCACAAAGTTCTTCAATTATCCCGACTTCAGAATTTTCGAAGGCGACGCACTGAAATTTGATTTTCGCCAACTGCTTGACCACGACGATCAGCAGCTGCGCATTGTTGGTAATCTGCCTTACAACATCTCCACGCCCCTGATTTTCCACTTCCTCAGCCACCATATGATGGTGAAAGACATGCACTTTATGCTGCAAAAAGAAGTGGTTGATCGTCTGGCTGCCGGGCCAGGCTGCTCGGATTATGGCCGTCTGGGCATTATGGCGCAGTACTATTGCCGGGTTGAACCACTGTTTATTGTCGGACCAGGTTCATTCAACCCGCCGCCGAAAGTGGATTCAGCCATCGTTCGGCTGGTACCGTACGACGAACTGCCCTATCCGGCGAAAGACGCCAAAGTTTTACAACGGGTTGTCCGTGAAGCCTTCAGCATGCGTCGTAAAACCATTCGCAACACCCTGAAAAAGTTGCTGAATGCCGAAGAAATTGAAGCATTGGGTCTCGACACCAGCTTGCGTCCCGAACGCCTGACATTGCAGGATTACGTCAAAGTGGCGGACGCGGTGTACGATAAACAACAGCGGGAAACTCCCGATAACTAAGACAGAGCGGTTGAGAGAATATCCATGAACCATCTGGACGACAGCATCGAGGTTGATGTGATCAGCGAATACCTGGCGGATCAATCGGTGCCCGACGAGCAACGTTACGTGTTTGCTTATCACATCCGTATTCTGAATCACGGAGATCAGGCAGCAACTCTGCGCAGCCGCCATTGGTTCATCGCTAACGGTAATGCCGATGTGCAGGAAGTGAATGGTGAAGGGGTGGTCGGCGAACAGCCAACCATTGAACCCGGTGGTAACTTTGACTACTCCTCTGGTGCCGTATTGGCAACACAGGTAGGCAGTATGCGTGGGTATTACGTCATGGAAGCGGCCGACGGTACGCTGTTTCATGCCACCATTCCGGTATTTACCCTGGCAATTCCGCATGCGCTAAACTGACAAACGACTGAAGATTACCGGAATAAGAACACTGTAAATGGCCATATACGCGATCGGTGACATTCAAGGCTGCTATGAACCTTTGCAACGACTGCTGGATAAAGTCGGATTTGACCGCGCAAAAGACCACTTATGGATTGCAGGGGATCTGGTCAACCGTGGTCCGCAATCATTAGAGGTACTGCGTTTCCTTGAGAATCTGGGTCACAGAGCCACCTGTGTTCTCGGTAACCATGATCTTCACCTCCTAGCCATCTATTACGCCGATCACAAGCAAAAACGCAGTGATACCCTCGATCAGATCATAAAAGCTACCGATGCGGATAAACTCATGGATTGGTTAAGGCACCAGCCACTAGTGCATTTCGATGAGGCGCGCAACTGGTGTATGAGCCATGCTGGCATCCCACCGAAATGGAGCGGCCGCAAAGCTCACAAGTTATCTCAGGAGGTCGAAGCGGTTTTACAAGGCAATCACCCGCGCCAGTTCTTTGAACAAATGTACGGTAATAAACCGGCTTGCTGGAATAAAAATCTGACAGGCACAGATCGCCTGCGAACAATCGTCAACTACCTGACTCGCATGCGTTTTATTGATAACAGGGGGACGCTGGATTTGCTCAGTAAAGAAGGTCTTGATACTGCGCCAAATGGCTTCATTCCCTGGTTCAAACACCCTAACCGTAAAGCCGCAAATACCAGACTGCTGTTTGGTCATTGGGCTGCGCTGGAAGGTAAAGTCGATACTGAAAACGTTTATGCTCTGGATACCGGCTGTGTCTGGGGTGGCAAATTAACCGCACTGCGCCTGGACGATGAAACGTTCTTCCGGGTCGGTGCAAAACCGAAAAAGAAGAGTAAATAATGCAAGCCTTTCAACGTATCCATAGCGACGATGCCAAAACGATGATGGAGCAATCGACAACGCAAATCATCGATATTCGTGATGCCATGAGTTTTGACGCTGGCCGGATTACAGGCGCGATTCGTGTTGATAACCAAAACCTGAACGATTTTATGAACAGCGCCGACAAAACAACAGCACTATTGGTTTGCTGCTATCACGGCAATTCCAGCCAAGGGGCAGCTCAGTACTTTGCTGAACAGGGGTTTGTTGACGTGTACAGTTTGGATGGCGGATTTGAGGTGTGGAAGACGACCTTCCCCGAGCTATGTGAGAAGTAGTCTTTGGAACTTAATCCTGAGCATTTCTGACATTATCAGCCGACCTCAGCTTACCATCAATGAGCCGCTTGTTTCCTCATACAAGCGGTTGACTTTCCTCCCCTACCTCTCAGTTTCAATCGTCATTGGCCAACAACGGCATGAAGACTGCTTGCTAACATTTGTGCGCTGGAAATTAATGTTCTCACAATTATTTACTGGCGAAACGCAACTAACCTGAACCATACTGATCTAATAAAACGTATTAACTGACAATTTCTGAAGTAAAAAAGATGTAGCAGAAGTAGCCAAAATTCAGCGAGACAAGGGGTGCCCTATGACTGTATTCAGCCGCTATCAGGAACGGTATCAAGCAACTCAGGAAGAAGTGATGAGCTTGCAACAATACCTGGAACTCTGCAAACAGGATCCCAGCGTATATGCAACCGCAGCCGAACGCATACTCATGGCGATAGGCGAACCTGAAGTGGTTGATACCTCCAGAGACATTCGCCTCAGTCGTATTTTCTCCAACAAAGTCATAAGACGCTATCCGGCTTTTTCCGAATTTTATGGCATGGAAGAAGCGGTAGAAAACATCGTCTCTTATTTCCGCCATGCCGCACAGGGGCTGGAAGAACGTAAACAGATTCTCTACCTGCTCGGCCCGGTCGGTGGCGGCAAGTCCTCTCTGGCAGAGCGCCTGAAGCAACTGATTCAGCATATACCTTTTTATGCAATTAAAGGCTCACCCGTATTTGAATCGCCGTTAGGCTTATTCGAACCGGATGAAGACGCTCATATTCTCGAAGAAGACTATGGTATTCCCAAGCGATACCTCGGCAAAGTCATGTCACCCTGGGCGGTGAAACGCCTGCATGAATTTGGCGGTGATATCAGTAAGTTCGAGGTCGTAAAACTCTATCCTTCCATTCTTGACCAGATAGGCGTTGCTAAAACTGAACCCGGCGATGAGAACAATCAGGACATATCCTCGCTGGTCGGTAAGGTCGATATTCGTAAGCTGGAAGATTTTGCCCAGGATGACCCGGATGCATATGCGCACTCTGGTGCCCTTTGTCGTGCCAATCAGGGTCTGATGGAATTTGTTGAAATGTTCAAAGCCCCCATCAAAGTTTTGCATCCGCTACTGACAGCCACACAAGAGGGTAACTACAACGGCACAGAAGGCATGGGCGCTATGCCTTTTGAAGGTATTATTCTGGCTCACTCGAATGAATCAGAATGGCAAACCTTCCGCAACAACAAGAATAACGAAGCCTTCCTAGATCGTGTGTATATCGTCAAAGTGCCGTATTGCCTGAGAGTGGATGAGGAAGTCAATATTTATGAAAAACTATTGAAAAGCAGTTCGCTGTCCGATGCGCAATGTGCTCCGGACACGCTCAGTATGCTCGCGCAATTTACTGTCCTGTCGCGCCTACTGGTGCCGGAAAACTCCAGCATTTACTCCAAAATGCGGATATACAACGGTGAAAATCTGAAAGACACCGACCCAAAAGCCAAATCGATTCAGGAATATCGTGACGGTGCTGGCGTCAATGAAGGCATGAGTGGTATTTCGACCCGTTTTGCCTTCAAGATCTTATCCAAAGTATTCAACTTCGATTCTGCCGAGGTGGCAGCGAACCCGGTTCATTTGCTGTATGTGCTGGAGCAAGCCATTGAACAGGAACAATATCCGGAAGAAACCCACGACCGTTATCTGAATTATATTAAAGAATATCTGGCGACAGAATACGTCGACTTTATTGGCAAGGAAATCCAGACGGCTTACCTCGAGTCATACTCCGAGTACGGTCAGAACATTTTCGATCGCTACGTTACTTATGCTGATTTCTGGATTCAGGATCAGGAATATCGTGATCCGGAAACCGGAGAAATGCTCGACCGGGTTGCGATCAATGAAGAGCTGGAGAAAATCGAAAAATCGGCAGGCATCAGTAATCCGAAAGATTTCCGCAATGAGATTGTGAACTTTGTTTTGCGTGCTCGGGCAAATAACAACGGCAACAATCCTTCATGGCAATCTTACGAGAAGATGCGGGCTGTTATTGAGAAAAAAATGTTCTCGAATACGGAAGATCTTCTGCCAGTTATTTCTTTCTCTGCCAAATCTTCATCTGATGACCAGAAGAAACATGACGACTTTGTCGAGCGTATGAAAGAAAGAGGTTACACCGAGAAGCAAGTCCGGTTGTTGTCAGAGTGGTATCTGCGAGTAAGGAAGTCTCAGTAACTACTCAGTCTGCCGTTAAAGCAGATAACAACATCCGAAGCATTGTCAGAGTGCTGTGTTCAGCTCTCTGACTAACCGAGGTGGTCTATGTCATACATAATTGATCGACGTTTAAACGGAAAAAACAAGAGTATGGTGAATCGCCAGCGTTTTTTGCGGCGGTATAAAAGTCATATCAAAGATGCTGTTTCTGATGCCGTAAATAAGCGCTCGATTACCGATATGGAGCGTGGTGAGCAAGTTAGTATTCCAACACGCAGTACGCATGAGCCGATGATTTCGCATGGTCAGGGTGGGAAACAACACAGAGTTTTTCCAGGCAATAAAGAATTCCATACCGGTGATCATATCGATAAGCCGCAAGGTGGAGGCGCCGGCTCAGGCAGTGGTCAAGCCAGTAATCAGGGGGAAGGAGAAGACGACTTTTCTTTCTATTTAACGAAAGAAGAATTTCTCAATTATCTGTTTGATGACCTTGCCTTGCCAAACATGGTAAAGAAGACTTTGAGCCAATCAAGTGAATATAAAACACTCCGGGCAGGGTTCGTATCGGAAGGCACCCCTAACAACCTGTCTGTGGTCCGGTCTTTACGCAATGCTCATGCCCGCCGAATTGGCATGACATCCGGAAAACGCAAAAAACTGAAAACCCTGAGAGCGGAACTGCTGGAGCTACAACAACAATCTCCCCCGAAACGAGACAGAATCAGCGAAGTTGAAACTCAGATTGACGATCTCGAACGACGAATTAAACTGGTTCCTTTTATAGATGACCTCGATCTGCGCTATCGAAGTCAGGTAAAAGTACCCGTGCCAAGCAGTAAAGCTGTGATGTTTTGCCTGATGGATGTTTCTGGTTCGATGACGCAAGATGTTAAAGACATCGCCAAGCGGTTTTATATTTTGCTGTATTTATTCCTGCAGAAAAACTACGACAAAATTGACATCGTATTTATTCGCCATCACACCAGTGCAAAAGAGGTGTCAGAAGAGGACTTCTTTTATTCTCGCGAAACTGGCGGAACCATCGTATCCAGTGCTCTCAAGCTGATGAATCAGGTTGTTGAAGAGCGTTACAGCGGTTCTGAATGGAATATTTATGCGGCACAGGCCTCCGATGGCGACAATTGGGATGATGACTCACCACTGTGCGCTCAGATTCTCAGGGAACAGTTGCTACCTGCGGTGCAGTATTTTTCTTACATCGAAATCACACCCAATCAGCATCAGGCTTTGTGGCAAGCTTACGACGATTTATCCAAAACTCACAGTCAGGAATTTGCTATGGCTCAGATTCGCGACGCCGGTGATATTTATCCGGTTTTTCGTGAACTGTTTGCCAAAGAAAAATACCAACAGGCGAGCTGAGTGTGGAGGTGTTATGACTGCTCGAAAAGAGAACTATATATCAACCGATTCAGACTGGACGTTCGAACTGTTGCAGCAGTACGACGAAGAAATTGCCAGGGTTGCTGCGATCTACAAGCTCGATACGTATCCAAATCAAATAGAAGTTATCAGCGCCGAACAAATGATGGATGCTTATTCATCCGTTGGTATGCCAATCGGCTACAATCACTGGTCATACGGTAAACAGTTTCTCTCAACCCAGAAAAACTACCAGCGTGGTCAGATGGGTCTGGCCTATGAAATTGTTATCAATTCCGATCCTTGTATTGCTTACCTCATGGAAGAAAATACCCTTCCGATGCAAGCGTTGGTTATTGCACATGCTTGCTACGGCCATAATTCGTTCTTTAAAGGCAATTACCTGTTCCGCACCTGGACTGATGCCAGTTCAATCATCGACTATTTACTGTTCGCCAAAAACTACGTTCGAAAATGTGAAGAGCGCTATGGCCAGGAAGAAGTAGAACAAATTCTTGATGCTTGCCATGCTTTGCAAAACTACGGGGTTGATCGCTATCGCCGTCCTAAGCCAATATCGGCAGCCGAGGAGAAAATGCGTCAGCAGGAGCGGGAAGATATTCTGCAACAACAATTAAATGACTTATGGCGTACGATTCCCAATCAACAAAAATCCTCTGAGAAAAACCGTAAAGGTCAATTTCCGGAAGAACCACAAGAGAACCTGCTGTACTTTCTTGAGAAAAATGCTCCGTTACTTGCCCCATGGCAGCGTGAAATCATTCGTATTGTACGTAAAATTTCACAGTACTTTTATCCGCAACGTCAAACTCAGGTTATGAACGAAGGCTGGGCGACATTCTGGCATTACACCCTGTTAAACCATCTGTATGACGAAGGGAAAGTTAACGATGGCTTTATTATGGAGTTTCTGACATCCCACACCAATGTGGTATTTCAACCCCCCTTTGATGCTCCTTATTACAACGGTATCAATCCATATGCATTGGGCTTCAATATGTTTCAGGATATTAAACGGATATGCCAGAATCCAACGGATGAAGATAAAGAGTGGTTTCCGGATATGGCCGGCAGCGATTGGCTGGAGACGTTGCATTTTGCAATGAGCAACTTCAAAGATGAGAGTTTTATTCAACAGTTCCTGTCACCCAAACTGATGCGAGACTTTCATTTATTCGGTATCTATGACGACGCTGACAAATCGAACTATCGGGTCGAAGCGATTCATGATGAAAAAGGTTATCGTAACCTGAGAGAAATGCTGGCGCGCCAATACGATCTATCGATGCGAGAGCCGAATATTCAGGTCTGGTCTGTTGATCTGGAGGGAGATCGCTCTCTGACTCTTCGTCACACGATGCACAATGAAACGCCATTGTCGGCAGACACTCATGAGGTATTAAAGCATCTGCACTTGCTGTGGGGATTTGATATTCACCTGGAAACGTACCACGAAAAACGTATGGTGAAACGCATCAGCTGCCCGGCAACGTCGCTTGACGATTTATAAACCGCTGATAGCTGATACAAGTTGCACTGGTAACGGAAAACACGTTACCAGGCAATCACCATATCATCTCGTTGAATGGCTAAATACTCTGCCGTGTATTGCATTTCGGCAATGACAAATTGTGGCTGTACCTGCTTAACCACAACCTCCGTTGCCATATCACTTAATTCGGTTCGCGGTTCCAGATCGAGGTTATAAAAGGTGCCGGTTCGGTACACCTGAAATTTATCGCCTGGGCGAATACCGGCGCCGGCGTTGGCTTCGATATGTAATCTATTACCACGTGCTTTTACCACACGTGCCATAAATGGCTGACAGCGCAGTACTTCATCCAGATCGTCGACCACAGTGGTCAATACTGAGCGAACCTGATTACCGTAGCCGGTGCGCCAGAATTGAGGAGAGGCAAAGCCTACTCTTTTCTGACGAGGCAAATCCCAGCTACCTGAGGTAGAGTAGCTGCGCTGAAACAGCATGGCGCCACTCAAACCATCATGTACGAACACGTCCAGCACGAACTGTCGTGCATCTTCTTGCTGCGCCACGCCTAATAAAGAAAGCCACTGATCGGTGACACCTGGTTCACTCTCTCGCGCATCTCCTTGCATGGCCAGATCGCGCACAACACCTGAAACGACATACTGTGCTCCCAGCTGGGTCGCCAGAGAGATAGACGTGGTTAACCGCTGCTGCGGAGTTTCAGCGGATGGAGCGCGTCGCGGGTCACGAAATAAGCTGCTGCGTGTGGCATCGAGTGCATGCGTAGCACCGCGATTGTTCAGCGTATTGATTAATACGCGGGGCAAGTCCTGCTCGATGTTCTGAAGCTGGCCAATACTTGCCTGCATCGGATTGGCCAAACCAAAACCCGTTACTGCGATGGCTTTACGGTAGCGCTGGCTGCTGTTGGGGCACATCGTTGTAGCGCTGACATCCGCACGTATCGCTACCTGATATAAGCCATCAAGCTGGTCCTCCCACAAGACTTCGACATTTTTAAGCTGGGAGTTAGACGTCAGTTTTACTTTATCTTCTTCAACAACACCATGCTCCATAAGCTGCGTGCTGCTGATTTGAGCACCAGCCCGTAAACTTGCCTGTCGCATGGCGTCGTCCATCGCCCGTTCCCGCACCCGCGACAAAGCGCCGTCGATTGGCGCCTGTCCAACAACTTCAACTGACAACGCAGATACAGTGGGCACCAATATCAGTGTCGACAAAATGCACAGTAAGGTCGCAGCACGAGTCATAGTGAACTCCGGTTACTCAATAAAATAGAAGCCTGACTCCGGCATCGACGCTTCACCCTGAACGCGCTGACGCTGGCTTGCAGCAAAGTGATTTGAATTATTGCCGCCCAGAGGCACACGGCAGTCGACATTAAAGCGCTGACTATCGGTGGTCTGCAGGCAGTTACGGAAGCCCTGATCAATGATCATTTCAAGAATGGTTTCGACACTTCCATCCGGCAGAACATCCGTCGACACAACACGAGCACCGTGCATATAGGTTTCAACATAGGTACGGAATCGATCATTCTGAACCACCATATCACGCACAGTGGTACTGCCCTGCACCGAGGCGCCATAAACCCGTTCTGCCATAGAACGATAAGCATCCATTTTTGATGCACGAATCGCCATCAGACGTTTTTGCACACTGCTCTTTTTGCTGTCGCTGTCCATCGCACCATAACCGACAACCCGCAAAACCATTGGAGCAATCGGGTCAATCTCCTGCTCAACGGGTTGGAAAAAAGCCTCAGGCTCTTCAACAATATTATCTTCTTCAATCAATGCGCTGGAGCAAGCTTGCAGCCCCAACATAACAGCAGCGGCCAAGCCGATCCTGGCAAAAGGTTTCATACGGTATCTCCCAAACTAATATTCGGTTAAGAGGTGACTTAGCTTCTGTATCGGCGCCAGTCTCAGTAAATTTAGCAACAACAACAGGAAATTTTCACTGGACGACAATATGGCGCATTAGACCCAGCTCACAGTTTCAGAATTAACTGAGTGTTTCACCCCTGACTACGAGAAAATCGCCATGCAAGGCCCCGTTTTTATGGCTATGATTAGCATCACACAAATAAAAGGACTGGCCCTGTAGTTTCGAGGTGGGGAGCCGGACGCCTGGCGATGACAATCGCTCCGCTCCCAGTCGGTAGAAGGTTTATCGGAGCCAGAAGGACTTCGCCCACATATTCAGGAAATGTGATCATGATTAAACGCTCTCTTCTTGCCGCAACCATTGCCGGCATTGGTTCGCAGGCGGTCGTCGCAGCACCATTTATGCCGATGGATGCGCGTGGCCTTGCCATGGGTAATACCGGCGTTGCCAGCGCTCAACGCGCTCACGCTCCAGCATACAACCCATCGTTACTTTCCCAGGCACATGAAAATGACGATTTTGCGTTATTGATCCCTCAAATCGGGGTAAATCTTGCTGATGAGGAGGGCCTGGTGGATGATGCAAATGACATCATTGACGAGATTGTCCCGGACTTTGAGCGGTTGTTTGAAAATGGCAGCGCCTTCAACAACGACATCAACACATTATCCACCAGTGCAAGCGATCTGAGTGACGCGATTACTGACCTTCAGAAAGCCATCGCCGACAACAATGTGCTGCAAATCAGGAATAGCGCAACACAAGCGGCGCTCTCGAATACAAAGCTCAAACAATCTCTTGGAAGCGTTAACAATCAAATTAATGACGTAAACACAGTAACGGAGGAGCTGAACAAGTCTCTGGACGCCATCTCTGGTAGTCCACTCCGAGGACGTCTTGGTGTTGGTGCTGCACTGGCATTTCCGGGTAAAAAATTCGCCGCAGCGTTGAGTGCCAATGCTGATGTTAATTTTTCTGGACGTGCTCTGTTCTCCGATCAAGATCAGAATTTAATCACGGCCTACGGTACAGAAGCAGGGAAACTGGTTGGCGAGGCCTCCGATGCGTCTCAGCAACTGGATCAGGTTCTTATCGATATCACAGATAATCCACTAGACCCCTCGCTGTACAGCAAAGTTGTCCCGATTCTGAATCAGGTAAATAATGTTGCCAACTACACCAGTGATGATCCCGTTGAAACGGCGGCTGGCAACATCTTACTGTTCAAAAACGGACAGCTATCTGATGAAGCTGAAAATCCTGATTTAAATTCTCAGGTACAGATCAAAGCAATTGCTGTGGCCGAAGTAGCGCTGTCAATCTCACGAGAGTTCGAATTTTTTGGCGAGAAAGTCGCCATTGGCTTAACGCCTAAGTTACAGCAAATTGAAACCTTCCACTTCGTTACTGAAATCGATAATGATGAGGACATTGACGCTGACGCAGTAGAAGAGTCCCGCGTGAGCTATAACAAAGCAAATATTGATATCGGTCTGTCCTATCGCTTTGGCGGTGAAGACAAATGGATATTAGGTCTGGTGGGTAAAAACCTGATTGGTGAAGAGTTTGATGTGGCTGAAGCCGACGTCAAAGGCAGTAAGAATAACGTAACGCTCAGTGGCGGCACGATTGCCTTAAACCCACAATACCGCGCCGGTCTGGCCTATGGTGGCGATTGGGTAACAGTGGCTGCCGATTTGGATTTAGTGGATAACGATCCGATAGCATTCGAAAAGGCAACACAATACGCTGCGATTGGCGCGGAGCTTGATGCTTTCGATACTGTTCAGTTCCGCGCAGGTTATCGCACCAATCTCAAAGGCAGTAATGATGAGATGGTATCGCTGGGTGCTGGCCTTTCACCATTTGGTGTTCATCTGGACTTAGCCGTTATGGTTAATCCGAACGACCCTGAAAAAGAAGCAGCCGTCGCTCTGGAAACAGGCTTCTATTTCTGACCATTCATCTGGTTCAAAATCGGCGTTACACTAAAGCCCTGGGTGTCTTTAACCCAGGGCTTTTTTATTGCTGGCATTAGTTGTTTATGAATACATTTCTGGTTGGCGGCGCGGTGCGCGACGCCCTGTTGGATATCCCGGTAAAAGATCGGGACTGGGTTGTTGTTGGTGCGACTCCGGGACAGTTACTTGAACAGGGTTATCAGCAAGTAGGGGCAGACTTCCCGGTTTTTCTTCATCCGGATACGCATGAGGAATATGCCCTGGCGCGTACTGAACGAAAATCAGGTAATGGCTATCAGGGATTCGACTGCCGATTTAGTCCGGATGTTACCCTTGAGGAAGATTTATTGCGCCGCGATCTGACCATTAATGCCATGGCCAGCGACGCAGCGGGTAATATTATTGATCCATACAATGGTCAACAGGACTTAGCCGATAAGATTCTGCGTCATGTTTCTCCTGCATTTAGTGAAGACCCATTGCGGGTATTGCGGATTGCTCGCTTTGCTGCGAGATTCGCGAAACAAGGCTTTACTATCGCAAATGAAACACGATTACTGATGCAGCAAATGGTGAACGATGGCGAACTGAATCATCTGGTTGCCGAACGCGTATGGCAGGAAACTCAGCGTGCCTTGGGAGAAGACGACCCGCATGTGTATTTTCAAGTACTGCGCGAGTGCAACGCCTTAAAGGTCTGGTTTCAGGAAATTGATGATTTATTTGGTATTCCGCAACCGGAGCAACACCACCCAGAGATAGATTGCGGCGTCCATGCGCTCCTGTCATTACAGGCGTCTGTACCGCTTTCGACAAGTACCGCCACGCGCTGGGCGGCATTAACCCATGATCTTGGTAAAGCACTCTCGGACAAAGAAAATCTCCCTCGTCATTTCGGCCATGAAACGAGAGGTTTAAAGCCGATTAAATCTTTGTGTAAAAAACTCAAATCACCAAAGGAAGTTCAGGAGCTTGCTCTGATTTCCAGTGAGTTTCACACTCATATTCACCGGGCAATGGAATTAAAACCTGAGACAATTCTAAAAGTATTTGATCGTGTTGATGCCTGGCGCAAGCCAGAGCGTTTCGAACAATTACTGTTGGTAAGTGTGGCGGATTCGCGTGGCCGCACCGGCTTCGAACATTGTGATTATCCTCAGGCCGATTATATGCGCGAGGCTTTACAGGTAGCGCTTTCAGTCACGGCAAAAGACATGATAGCTCAGGGCATCACTGGTGCAGCAATTCGGGAAGGATTACAGAAAGCTCGGAGAGAAAAATTAACGGCGTGGAAGCAGTCCATCATTTAGAGCATAAATCAGCCCCGGTATTACCGCCGCGCTTTATACTCACCAACAAAAGACATTGCAGGGAGAATCTTTACGCCAGTAATGGCCAACCAGGTGCTAATAACTATTCAATTGCCGCTAGCGGTTGCTGTTCAACATTTTTCTTAAATTCGAGTAACGGTTTCTGGTGTTTTGGGCAAATCAGATCCGGTGCTATATCCAGTAAAGGCGTTAGAACAAAGGCATACTTCCAGATATCTTCACGCGGTAAGCTGAACGAACCGTTGTCTGTTGAGAAATCATCGACCAGGCGATCAAATAAAAGAATATCAATATCCAAATGACGAGATGAATATTTGACTGCATCAGCGGCACGACCAAAATCCGCTTCGATTCGTTTTAATTGCTGCGATAGTAACTCCGGAGAAAATTCATCATTCAATTGAATTTCCACCACCAGATTGACGAAATCCGGTCCATCAAAACCCAACGCAGGCGAGCGATACCAAGGGGATTGCTGAACCATCTGATAATCCAGTGCCAAACGCTCGATACCCGACAGCAGATTCGCTTCAGCATTCAGATTGGAGCCTAAACCTAAGAAAACGCGTGCCATTAACGCCCGCCTTGATTCAGCGCGAGTTCCCCACGCTCTATGTACAAACCGACCACTCGGCTTTGTGGAACAACCGCAGGTTTTTCGACTTTAATACTAATCCACGGCATACCAAATTCTTTTCGTAAGGCTTCCGCCAGACGCTCAATTAACGATTCCAATAACTGAAAATGCTGCTCTCGCACAAAGGCTTCAACAAATTCAGTCACAGCCTGATAGTTCAATGCATGAACCAGATCATCTGTCGCAGCCGCAACACGAATGTCCCAGACCATTTCCAAATCGAACACCAGTGGCTGGCGGACTTGTTTTTCCCAGTCATAAACGCCAATCACTGCATCAACTTTCAAACCGTGAATAAATACCTTGTCCATTCTTTTGCCTTTATTTACCTGAGATTATCCACGAGCGGTGTATTTTACCGGATTCAATTCCGTCATTGGCCAGCGTGGCACAGCCGATACAACAAGATCGGCCTGCTCACCAGCCAGTAAACGCTGAGTACCCGCATAAGCAATCATGGCGCCATTATCGGTACATAGTTCCGGACGTGGGTAATATACAGCGCCACCCAGCTTTTCTGCGGTTTGCTGTAACTTGATACGCAGTTGACGATTAGCTCCGACACCACCCGCGATAATTAACCGCTTAATACCGGTTTTCTCCATCGCTCGCTTACATTTGATGGAAAGTGTATCGACAACCGCAGCCTGAAAACCGGCCGCAATATCAGCTTTGTCCTGATCAGCTAAAACGCCCTCTTCCGCACTGTTTAAAATAGTGGTTCGGGTAAAGGTCTTTAAGCCACTGAAACTGAAATCGAGACCCGGGCGATCGGTCATCGGTCGCGGAAATTTAAATCGTGTTGCGTCCCCGGAATCGGCAAGCCGACTCAATTCAGGACCTCCCGGGTATGGCAGATTCATCATCTTTGCAGCCTTATCGAAGGCTTCTCCTGCGGCATCATCCAATGATTCCCCCAAGAGGGTGTATTCACCGATACCATCCACCTGCACCAGCTGAGTGTGGCCACCCGACACCAAGAGAGCAATAAACGGAAATTCCGGAGGGTTATCTTCCAGCATCGGAGCCAACAGATGTCCTTCCATATGATGAACTCCCACCGCAGGAACATCCAACGCCCAGGCCAGAGAACGTCCAAGACAAGCACCGACTAACAGAGCACCCACCAGGCCTGGGCCACGGGTGTATGCAATGCCATCCAGATCGCTCAACTCGGAACCAGCCGCCGCCATAACTTCCCGGATCAGCGGCAGTGACTTACGGATATGATCACGGGAAGCCAGTTCGGGCACTACGCCACCGTACTCGGCATGAACGGCGATCTGCGAGTACACCCGATGTGCCAGCAAACCGCGCTCACTGTCGTACAAGGCAATACCTGTCTCATCACAGGAAGATTCGAGTCCCAACACCCGCATAAATTGACTCCGGAGACACACTAAAAATCAGAAGGAGCGCAATAATACTGCCGCAAAGTACTAAAATCTATGCAGAGGTTTTGCATTCCTCGATCAAAGGCATTAGAATGCCCGCCCTCTGACTGGGGGTCCGTGGTTTTCCCCCACTAAACAAAGAATTTATTACATACACGTAGGTGATTGGATGCCAGCTGTAAAAGTTAAAGAAAACGAGCCGTTCGACGTTGCTCTGCGTCGTTTCAAGCGTTCTTGTGAAAAGGCAGGTGTACTGTCTGAAGTACGTCGTCGCGAGCACTACGAGAAGCCAACATGGGTTCGTAAGCGTAAAGCTGCTGCTGCTGTTAAGCGCCACCTGAAAAAGGTACAGCGCGAACAACGCAAGATGACTCGCCTGTACTAATCAGCGAATCAGTCTCAGGGGATAATATGAGCACACTGGTCACAACCGTTAAAGAATCTGTGAAAGACGCCATGCGCGCCAAAGACAAACCTCGTCTGGGTGCGCTGCGACTGATCACTGCAGAATTTAAAAAGGTTGAAGTGGATGAGCGCATCGAAGTCGATGATGCTCGCGCTCTGACAATCCTCGACAAAATGACGAAGCAACGTCGTGATTCCATTGCTCAATATAAAGATGCAGGTCGCGACGAGCTGGCAGAAGGCGAGCAATACGAGATTGACGTAATCAGCGAGTTTTTGCCGGAAGCCTTGAGCGAAGAAGAGTTGGCCAAACTGGTGGCTGATGCCGTTGCACAGTCCGGTGCTGCAGGAATGCAGGACATGGGCAAAGTTATGGGCATCCTCAAACCACAAGTGCAGGGTCGTGCCGATATGGGCCAGATCAGTCAACTGGTGAAGTCTCAACTGGGCTGATTCCAGCGACAGGCATTTTTGCTACTTCATTTTGTGCCAACGCCATCAATGAGAATTGATGGCGTTTTTGTTTATCTACTCCCTCTGTATTGCCACAAACGGTTTCAGGACAGCTTAGCGCTGCGGCCCACCCCGATAGAAAGCAGGCGAAAAAGCAGCGCTTATACGTTATAACTAGGTATTCACAGACGGTTTTAAATCGCAGTAGAAACAACGTAGATAGTATTTATCCATGGCCGGACGCATCCCCCAAAGTTTCATTGATGACCTGTTATCCCGTGTCGATGTGATCGACGTGGTGGATAGTCGTGTCAAATTGAAGAAGACCGGAAAAAACTACTCCGCCTGCTGCCCGTTTCACAATGAGAACACACCCTCGTTTACCGTCAGCCCTGACAAACAGTTCTACTACTGCTTCGGCTGCGGCGCTACCGGCAGTGCGCTGAAGTTTGTCATGGAATTCGACGGCCTGAGCTTTCCGGATGCGGTGGAGAAGCTTGCTGCCGACGCAAACATGGAAGTACCCCGCGAACAAGTGTCGTTCGAGGCCCGCCAGGAGCAACAACATCAACCACTGTTTGGCCAGATGAACAAGGCAGCCGGGTTCTTCGAGCAAATGCTGCGTAATCATGCGGACAAGGGCAAAGCGATCAGTTACCTGCAGAATCGTGGCCTGTCGGGAAAAGCCGCGAAATTCTTTCAGATAGGTTATGCCCCACCCGGCTGGGATAATCTGCAAAAGCATCTTGCGCCAGACAACAACAAAGAGATCATTAAACAGCTCATTAGCTGCGGCATGTCGATTGAAAAGGACGAACCGGGCAAAGAGTACCGTACCTATGATCGCTTCCGTGATCGTATTATGTTTCCGATTCGTGATGCCCGTGGACGTGTAATAGCCTTTGGTGGGCGTGTTCTCGGTGACGAAAAACCGAAATATCTGAATTCACCGGAAACCCCTATTTTTCAAAAAGGACGGGAGCTGTATGGCTTATATGAAGCACGTAAAATCCGCCAGAAATTGACCCGGTTTGTGATCGTAGAAGGCTATATGGATGTGGTGGCACTGGCTGAATTCGGCATTCATTACGCCGTCGCAACGTTAGGCACAGCAACCAGCGAGCATCATCTGCGGCGCTTATTCAAAATCGTACCAGAAGTGATTTTCTGCTTTGATGGCGACCAGGCTGGTCGCACAGCAGCGGCACGTGCGATGGAAACCGTGTTGCCGCTGTTGCAAGATGGATTGCAAGCGCGCTTCTTATTTCTGCCTGATGGCGAAGATCCAGACACATTGGTTCGAATTGAGGGCAAAGACGCCTTTGAAAAACGCCTCAATCAATCGGATCATTTGCCAGAATTTTTATTCGCTCATCTGAAAGAACAGGTCGATTTCGACACATTGGATGGCAAAGCACGCCTTGATCAACTGGCTGCACCGCTGATAAACCGATTGCCGGATGGTATGTTGCGCCAACTGATGCGCCAGAAGCTGAAAGAAGAAACCGGTGTCGAAAGTCACGCTCTGACTAAGCTGGAAGCGGAGGCACCACCTCCAAGCCAAGAACCTTCGATCAAAGAAGATGAGCCTCCATACATCGAACACAACTTATTCTCTTTATCTGAGCCCACCGATCAAGATATGGAGCACGCATATATAGCATTGCGCTCTTTAGTTCAGAACCCGTCATATGCAGAATCCCTAGATATCCCCAGCGCAGATCCGGTCAACGACTACGAAACGCTACTACTTCAAGTCACTCGACTTTTGGCTGAGTCACCACAAAAAAGTAGCCTTGGTTTACTGATGCTGGCAATTGGTAAGCCATACAAGGCAATGTTGGATCAGATAGCTAACGACACAACGTCTAGAGATTCAATGACATCTGTAAATGACATAAAACGGATTTTCCAAAGGATGGAAGCACGTACCTGGTTACCGGAACTGGCCAAACTACACCAGATGAACTTGAGTAAAGACACGCGAACGATGATGACTGACGAGCAAAAAGCCAGACTAAAAGAGCTACAACTGCGAAAAAAAGCTTATCGTTTATAAACCAGACCATTGAATTCACGCAACTCACCCCTATATTAACCAAACCTCCGATCATAAAGGAGGCCGACTGTAGCAGCACAGCGCACAACGTGAACGCCCGCGGGCATATCGGACAGATAAGGCAACAGGCCACCGATGACGACACACGTAACCTGGCTGAGATGTCGAAGTGAGCAACCAAAGTAACTGGCCGACCCAAAGCCAAAAAAAACGGGAACAAATACCGTGATTACTGGCCTAAAGACAGGTTAAAAGTTATACTTTGGCGTTTTTCTTCCGCCTTAAAAACACGGAACACAGGCTTCTATGTCAGCTAGTACGCAACAATCCCGATTAAAAGAACTGATCGCCAAGGGTAAAGAACAGGGTTACCTGACTTACGCTCAGGTTAATGACCACCTGCCGGACGATATTGCTAACCCGGATCAGGTCGAAGACATCATTCGAATGATTAATGATATCGGTATCCCGGTATCCGAAAACGCCCCGGATGGCGAATCCCTGTTTAACGACGCAGCCGATGATGCCGCTGCTGAGGAAGCCGCAGCTGCGCTCGCATTGGTTGAATCCGATGTTGGTCGCACCACAGACCCAGTGCGTATGTACATGCGTGAAATGGGTACCGTGGAGCTGCTTACTCGCGAGGGCGAAATCGTCATCGCCAAACGGATCGAAGAAGGTATCCGCGAAGTCATGTCTGCACTGGCCTATTACCCAGGCGCGGTCAGTGTGATCATGAATGCCTTCAAAGATGCTGAAGAAGACCCAAACAAAGTGGGTGACATCTTTAGCGGCTTTATTGACCCTTCTGATGAAGATCCGGAGCCAGGCCCGCAGGCCGGAGCTGCTGCTGAAGCCGCAAAATCAGAACAATCAGACGATGATTCAGACGACTCAGACTCTGACGACGAGGACGAAGAAGAACAATCCGGTATTGATATGGCCGAGGTCGTTCGTCGCTTCACAGAAATCTCCGACGCTAACGATGCCGTAGAAGCGGCTCTGGAAAATCATGGTCGTGCCAGCAAAGAGTCTGAGGCTGCACTGGCTAAGCTGGCTGAAGTATTTGCTCCAATAAAGCTGACACCTAAATATTTCGATGCATTAGTCGAAGAAGCCCGAAGCTCTCTTAATGGTATCCGCACCCAGGAACGTCAGATTATGGTTCTGATGACGCGTAAATGTGGCATGGATCGTAAAGACTTCATCAAAGGCTTCCAGGGCAATGAGGTTAACAACGAATGGATTGAAACGCTGATTGAGGCGGGTCGCCCATATTCGAAAAAGCTGGAAACCTACAAGTTGGATATCTTCCGCTCGCAGAAGAAGATCAAAACCGTTGCTGAACGTGTGCTGCTGAGCATTCCGGAAATCAAAGAGGTAAACCGCAAGGTTTCCATCGGTGAAGCCCGCGCTCGTCGTGCTAAGAAAGAAATGGTTGAAGCCAACCTGCGTCTGGTTATCTCGATCGCTAAGAAATACACCAACCGTGGCCTGCAATTCCTCGATCTGATTCAGGAAGGTAACATCGGCTTGATGAAGGCGGTGGATAAGTTCGAATATCGTCGTGGTTATAAGTTCTCGACTTATGCGACCTGGTGGATTCGTCAGGCAATTACCCGTTCTATTGCAGACCAGGCACGGACCATTCGTATCCCAGTTCATATGATTGAAACCATCAACAAGCTGAACCGTATTTCGCGTCAGATGTTGCAGGAAATGGGTCGTGAGGCAACGCCGGAAGAACTGGCCGAGCGCATGGATATGCCGGAAGATAAAATCCGCAAAGTGCTGAAGATCGCCAAAGAACCTATCTCCATGGAAACACCAATCGGTGATGATGAAGATTCGCACCTGGGTGATTTCATCGAAGATACCCAGTCTGAATCTCCGATGGATACTGCAACCAATGACGGACTGACTGAAGCAACCCGCTCCGTTTTGTCTGGTCTGACAGCACGTGAAGCGAAAGTTCTGCGTATGCGCTTTGGTATCGATATGAACACGGATCACACCCTTGAGGAAGTCGGTAAGCAGTTTGACGTTACCCGTGAGCGTATTCGTCAGATCGAAGCAAAAGCACTGCGTAAGCTGCGTCATCCTAGCCGCTCAGATCACCTGCGTAGCTTTATTGACGAATAATCGATAGCGATTTCTGACCTTCCAAAACCGCCAGCTGTAACAATCTGGCGGTTTTTTTATGCTCATTCGTTTTTCGGGTAGTTGCTTTTTATTAGTTAAATCAAAGGACTGGCGCTTATTACTAAGGGTGGTTATACTCTCCAACCTCTTTTGGGCGAATCATTCGTCCAGCTCAGGGCCCGTAGCTCAGTTGGTTAGAGCATCCGACTCATAATCGGCAGGTCGACAGTTCAAGTCTGTCCGGGCCCACCATTTCATAAGTTTCTTTACCATTAACATCTGCGTTACAAAAATAACCGTTATCTGAATGACTGTTATTTATTGTTAACCATCACACCCCACTCATTTGATAACGGTTCTCATTAACATATAATCAGACTTTTAGCTTGCGCGGTCTATCCATGACATATCTGAAAGCACTGTTACTGTGGTCCGTCTCGTCAACGCTGCTCGCATCGAATCTACCTCACCTGACACTGTACAGTGCCAGAGAGGAAAGCCTTATCACGCCGATACTGAAACTGTACCAACAGCAAACAGGGCAGGAAATCAGAGCAGTCACAGCCAAGGCCGATGACCTGCTTCAGCGGCTTAAAGCGGAAGGTAAACATTCACAGGCGGATATTCTAATAACAGTAGATGCCGGTGATTTATGGTTTGCATCACGTCAGGGGTTATTGGCAAAAACCCAATCGGCCATCCTGACACAGAACATTCCTGAACACCTTCGTGATCCTGATTATCATTGGTTCGGACTATCAGTAAGAGCACGAACACTGGTGTACAACACAACCCGAGTTTCAGCTGATGAGCTCGTCTCTTATCCCCAGCTGGCAGCGCCGCAATGGCATAAACGTCTTTGCCTGCGCACATCCCAAAAGGTGTATAACCAGTCACTTGTGGCCATGCTGATTAATCAGTATGGCGTTAAAACCACAGAGTCTTTTGTCAAAGGGTGGGTGAATAATCTGGCACAACCCCCTTTGCCAAAAGACAGCGCGGTGATCAAAGCGATAGAATCTGGTGCGTGCGATATCGGAATTATCAACTCCTATTATCTTGGTCGTCACCAACTCAACAAACCGGATACCCAATTAAAACTGTTCTGGCCAACAAAAGAGAAGAATGGTGTGCACATTAATATTTCAGGTGCAGGTATCACTCGCCATTCACCCAATAAAGCAGCGGCCACTCGATTTCTTGAGTGGTTAACTGAAACACAAGCACAGTACTTGTTTGCACGTTTGAACATGGAATACCCCGCTAATCCCAAAGTTGCCGCATCAGACATAGTAAAGGCCTGGGGTAGTTTCGATGCTGACAATCAAAACCTCATGAATGCCGGGAGGCTACAGAAGTATGCAACCCGGTTGATGGAACGTGCAGGTTACAACTGATTTTATGTCATTTAATACGATTAAAAATCTGGGGTTTACACTGTTAACCCTACTGCTTGTTTTTGCCGTAACGATGGGGTTTTACTTCAGTCGCAGTACGATGTTAAAACTGAATACACTACTGGAAGAAAAAGCTCCATTACAAGATATTGTTTACAGAACAAACAGCGACCTGGATTCCGCCACTCAACAATTCTATAACTACATTCGCCGTCAGAAAGTCTTCCGTGAAGATGCATTGTTAGCAATTAAGCAACTAGAAAACTTACTTGCTTACAGCACGGATACTATTTATGAATCAGCGATTGATAGCTTAAAAGATAAATTAACCTTACTTTCAACTACCTCATCGGGACAATCTACCTTAGTGAGCTTGGAACATGATTTCATTGATAGCTTACTTAAAATAAATCTCAACATCAGAAGCGATAAAACACTGGATGAGAAAACGAAAAGCGCAGCTGAAAATCAGGTTATACTGATTGAAATTGCCTTTGTTCGCCTGCTCGAGAAAGAAGAGTCAAATCTCAATACTGTTTTTTCGACTCTTGATACGATTAAGTCCAGACTGCAACAGCTGCAAAAGATCGATACGAATTCTGCTATCGCAATAGATTATCTGTTAGCAGAACTTGACTATACCTATACTGCATTGCTTGAGTACGGCGAAGTCACCCGCTACTCAAGTAATCAATTGATGTCGTTAACAGAAGCTGAAATCAATGTATTGGATTCCTGGTCCGGGATGCGCGATTCAGTTTCACAGTTTAATAATAAATTGCGTATAAGCATTAACAGTGCGCAAGAAAATATGATTGCTACCAATCAAGATCAAAGTCAGTTCTTATTACTGATGGGGTTTCTATCTGTTTTAGCCGGGGCACTTATATCGATTATTATTGGCCGGATATTAGCCGGAAGACTGAAGTCACTGGTTCTTGGGATTCGCAATATTACCGATGGTGATTTCACATACCGGTTAAATATGAAAGGCAAGGATGAGCTGGCTTTTCTGGCAAACAGCTTCGACATTATGTCAGAGAAGTTAAAAGTAAAAGAGCAGGCTCTTTTTGATCAGGCGAATATCGATAGCCTGACGGATCTGCCAAATAGAAGAAAGTTCCAGACAAGCATCAGGCAAGCAATCAAAAATGCCTCGCGAAACCAGGACATGGTTGTGGTAATGTTTGTCGATCTCGACAACTTCAAACGAATTAATGATAGTCTGGGTCACGCCATGGGTGATGCCCTATTAACGGACGTAGCCCGTAAGCTATCCGAAAATTTGCGCGGCAGCGATATGCTAAGTCCTTATCATGCTGCCGGACACCACGCAGACTTATACAGGCTTGGTGGTGATGAGTTCGTTGTTTTACTGCGAGATCTGCACGAAGCCAGAGACGCTGCGTTAATTGCCAAGCGTATGCTTTCGGTACTCTCACAACCAACCGTGCTAAATGGCTACAATATTCAGGTTTCAGCAAGTATCGGCATCAGTGCGTTCCCGCAGGATGCAAGCGACGCTGATACATTGGTGAAACACGCGGATATCGCTATGTATTATGCGAAAGATGCTGGCAAGAACACTTACCATTTTTACTCAGAATCAATGAACCAGCTGGCTGTGCGCCAATTGCAACTGGAAAATAAACTACGCAAAGCAATTGAAAATGACGATTTTGAGCTGTACTTCCAACCGCAGCTGGATGTTCGAAGCAACAGCATCAAGTCTGTGGAAGCCCTGATGCGCTGGAATGACGGGGAAGAAGGATGGATTTCTCCAAGCGAATTTATTCCGGTTGCGGAGAACTGCAACCTCATCGTTGAGCTGGGGAATTGGGTGCTGGAACAGGCCTGTCAGCAGATAGATAAATGGCAATGCAATTCTCTGAATATCAAAGTAGCCATCAACATCAGCAGCTCACAATTTAACAATCCAGGTTTTATCAAAAAAATCACCGCTCTGTTTCACAAATATCAAATACGGCCTGAGCTGTTTATTTTTGAGCTAACGGAAAATATTGTTATGGAGGGGTCAGAGAGAAATATTCGACAACTCAATCAACTGAAGGACCTGGGGGTGGAACTTTCCATTGATGATTTTGGTACCGGGTACTCATCACTGAGTTATCTGAAGTTATTTCCAATCGATGAAGTTAAAATTGATCGGAATTTTGTCGAAGATATTGTCAACGATAACGATAACAGAGCAATTTGTAATGCCATCATTGCCATGTCGAATGAGCTGGGCTTACGCGTTGTTGCAGAGGGCGTTGAAACCATCGAGCAGCAGCGCTATCTTGAAGAATGTGGCTGTGACGTACTGCAGGGCTTCTTTTATTCCAAACCACAACCTGCTGAGAAACTGGATTATTCATTATTTGATGTGTCTTCATCGTATCCGGCGTTAGAAAGTACCCGAAAATACAACTGATTCAACGACGCAAAACTCACAGAGAATGTCTGCATTTCCCAGTCTTTCATTGCAAATAAGGACAGCCTGATGGCCCAACGCTGGCGATCACCGATGAATAGTTACGCTACCAGCGTCTCTAGTAATAAACCAGCAGACGTGCGACAAGCCTGACGAATGTCTTTTAAATCAGAAACCGGTGAGTAAGCCGCTACATTGGCGTAAATTGAGGCTATACCACAGGCAACCGCATAAAGCTCATCGCGTCCAACTTCTGGTCTTTCCTGCTGAAGTTCGTTCAGAATAAAAACAGAGAAGCGTTCGATCCAGTTTTTAAGCTTTGCGGCTACTTCGTCATTATCTTCAGCGGCCACCACCAACGCGTTTGCCAGTATCGCGGCATGAGCATTGCTGCCGCTAAACAACTGATCCAGCAATGACGGCAGACGCCCGGATTCTGGTAATTGTTGTTGCAAAAGACAAATAAACGCCTCGCACTTCTCATCAAAGCGAAGCAATAAACCCTTCATCAATGCGTCGCGGTTACCCACGTTATGGCGAATTAAAGGTCGCGCCAAACCCGCCTGTGTGGCGATACGTTCGAGTGTTGCTCCTTCAACACCATAGCGACCAACACAGTATTCATAAGCATCCATGATTTGTTGGTATCGCTGAGTTTTTAGACTTGGTCGAGACACAACGCTCTCCCCTTTCTTGACTGGAAAATTACGACAACACAAAGATAATAAAAGATACTTTGCTTATTACCAAATGTTTCTTTCAACTCATTTATGACAATTTTTTGTAAGGTTTTTAACCAAAAAAGAAAGAAAAGCCATCAATCTTTGATAGCTGTGGGGGAGTGTTTGCAAAAGAGGAGAGTGCCAAAATAAACAAAGATCAGGTCTGCGCTGATTGATGCAAAGACCTGATCTGCACCAGGAATCAGGTAAGTTCCCCGGCTTAATCGAGCGATAAAAAGTGACTGCGGTAGTGTGCCATTTCATCAATGGACTCTTTGATATCGTCCAATGCTAGGTGCGCACCTTTCTTGTTGAACGCAGACACCACCTCAGGCTTCCAGCGCTTGGCAAGCTCCTTCAGTGTGCTGACATCGATATTGCGGTAATGCATGTAAGCTTCCAGTTGCGGCATGTATTTCACCAGAAAACGACGATCCTGATGAATGCTATTACCACACAACGGAGAAGCGCCCTGCTTTACATGCTTGCGCAAAAATTCCAGCGTCTGCAATTCAGCATCCCGCGCTGTGACCTCACTGTCCCGCACACGCTGAGTCAAACCAGAGTTTCCATGCGTTTTGGTATTCCAATCATCCATGGCATCAAGCAACACATCCGGTTGCTTAATCGCAAGTACCGGGCCTTCTGCAATGATATTCAGATCTTTATCGGTAACCAGCGTCGCGATCTCAATAATCACATCCTGCTCCGGTTCCAGACCGGTCATTTCGAGATCCATCCACACAAGATTGTCTTTCTGACTCATAGTTTTCGCCTGTATTCAGTTGCGCTAAGTCTAACAACTTGCATCACACCCAGCCAGCTTGGACAATATCGCCCTGAATCTTTACCCCGGTATCCGAAGTTATATGGCCAAACGCAAACTGAACAAACGTCAGGCCTGGCGCATTGAGAAAATCCAGCAGGAAAAAGCCCAGCGAGCAAAGCGCAAGGAACGTGATATATCGGAGCAACTGAATGCCGGGGAGCTGGGCGAAGAAATCCACGGTCAGGTAATTGCTCATTTTGGCACCCAGGTAGAAGTGGAAGACCAGAGCCGCGACAAATACCGCTGCTACTTACGAGCCAACCTTGGTTCGCTGGTGACCGGTGATAAAGTGGTATTCCGTCCAGGCCCGGAAACTCTGTTCGTTGCCACCGGCGAAACTGTTTGTACTGGCGTGGTAGAGACCGTATTGGAGCGCAGCTCGGAGCTATCGCGGCCAAATCCTTACAACGAGATTAAACCCGTTGCAGCTAACATCGACTTTATTGTGCTGGTGATTGCCCCGGAACCGGAAGCGCATGCCAACCTGATCGATCGCTACCTGGTGGCCGCTGAAAACTGCTATATCGAACCCATTATTTTGTTGAATAAGACTGATCTGTTAGATGATAACAGCCGTCAGCGCTTTGATGATTTGCTCTCCACCTATGAAGGACTTGGTTATCGGACACTCAGAGTATGCAGCAAAGAAGAGAGCAGCCTGGGTGAATTTAAAGAGTTTCTGAATAACCGCGTCAGCGTATTTGTTGGTCAATCGGGGGTGGGGAAATCATCCCTCATTGATACATTGTTACCGGAAGAAGAACTCAAAGTGGGCGCCTTATCCCAAGCCAGTAAAAAAGGCCGCCATACCACCACAACCGCTCGCCTCTATCACTTTCCCGCCGGTGGTGATCTGATTGACTCGCCAGGAATCCGCGAATTCGGTTTGTGGCATATGAATGAGGATCAGGTGTTGCATGGTTTTAAAGAGATCCGCCATCTTAGCGGCTACTGCCGGTTCCGCGACTGTCATCATGAACAAGAACCGGGCTGCGCAATTCTGGAAGCCGTCGACAAGGGCGAAATCAGCAAGCTACGCTTCCACAGCTATAAACGTATTCTGGACACACTGACTGAGCTGTAAGTTGATGTAAAACACGGCAGGCCGAACCATAAACCTGCGTCAGTGCTACCAGAATATCTCGTCTTTGTTAGGGGGATTATCATAGCTGTTGTCTTGGCTTTCACGCTGCTTACGCAACTGGTCAAGCAGTGAACCGGCCTTATTAATGGTTGGTTGGCGTTCATCTTCGGCTGGCGCTTCACCATCATTGACAAATTCAATGTCAGCGCCTCCGGCGCGCCCACGTACGTTGGCTTCCGATTGTTTGTTTAACATCGTGATTGAGATTCGGCGATTGACTGAGTTGCCCGGATCATCCGCTTTTAATGGAGCGGTATCGCCCATACCGATCACCTGAGCAATCTGCATTTTCGCTACCCCCGCCTCCATTAACGCACGTCGGGCTGAATCGGCCCGCATAGACGACAGACTCCAGTTCACATCATCTTCCTCACGCAAACCGGCCGCTCTTGACGAGTCGGTATGGCCACTGATGGATAAACGATAGTCCAGCGTCGACAGCATCGGCGCCAGTTCCCAAAGGATGTCTTCTGAATAATATTTTAATTGTGCACTGCCAGGGTCAAACATTGGTCGCTTGGTCTGATCAACAATTTGGAGTCTCAAACCTTCGGTGGTGATATCCAGCAGTAGCTGATTTTTAAACGGACTGAGGGTTGGACTGGCGTCAATTCGCGCTTCGATCTTAGCCTGCATATCCTGTAAGCGGCGCTGCTCAATCGCATCTGCCAGATTCTCGATTTCCCGGGCCTGAAGAATTTTCTCAGGATCAATGACTTCAGATTCTGCCACATTGTCGGCTTCTGACGGTGAACCACCCAAATCAATCACATATTTTGATGGCACCTTTGTGCCTTCTTCATAGGCTAACGGATCCTGAAAATAACCAGAGATTGCCTCTTTCTCCTGCTCATTTGAGGAGTTAATTACCCAGAGCACCAAAAACAGTGCCATCATCGCCAGGGCAAAATCGGCCATGGCCACTTTCCAGGCGCCACCATGATCTTCGTGTTTTCCTTTTTTAATACGGCGAACAACAATGTTCTGATTCTGACCTAGATTTTCCATCAGCGACCACGTATTTTGCTTTCAACTTCATTAAAGCTTGGACGCCCGTGGGTAAACAGCGCTTTTCGGCCAAATTCAACTGCAAGTTGCGGCGGTACACCATTTAACGATGCAACGATACAAGCTCTACTGGCCTCATACAGCTTGATTTCCTCCTCCGCCAAGTGTCGCAGCGTTGAACTTACTGGTCCCACCAAACCATACGCCAGGAATACCCCGGAAAAGGTACCAACCAGTGCAGCAGCAACGTGTTTACCGATCTCGGCAACATCGCCACCGATCGCCCCCATGGTGATAACAATCCCCAATACTGCCGCCACAATGCCGAAGCCAGGCAATGCATCTGCCACCTTACCTACCGCTGTGCCAGGTTGCTCCAGCTCATGCAGTCGTGCATCAATTTCCTGATCCATCAGGGATTCAAGTTCGAACGAAGTCAGGTTGCCAGCAGCGATAATACGGAAATAATCGGCAATGAAATTAGCCAGCTCTTGATTCGCCTGAATCGCCGGATATCGGGAAAAAATTGCACTGGATTGCGGGCTTTCAACGTCTCCTTCGATCGCCATAATCCCTTCGCGCCGGGCTTTATTAAGAATGTCATAAATAACGCCCAGGACATCCATATACATGGCCTTGTTCACCTTGCCACCAAGAATAACCTGAGGCGTCAGTTTGAAACACCGAAGGATCACATGCCATGGGTTAGACAGCAGAAAGGCACCAAACGCGGCACCCACAATAATCAGAATTTCGAACGGCTGCCACAGCGCAAGCAGTTGCCCATGTGACATCACATAGCCGTACAAAACACTTCCGAATACGATAAACAGCCCAATTAGAAACAGCATTCATTCAGTCCTTAAGCTTCCTGATAACCCCTTATCGGCCGCAACCACAAGATCGTGATCTTCGGTGAATCGTTATTATCGAACAAGACATTTGTATAATTTATCCGGCGACGACAGGGAAAATGACTATAGTAATTAAAGGTCACAATTCGCTGTTACACAAACTGAGACATGACACAATTATCACTGGTGCCGCCTTCGGCAATCTCCTGGAAGGCCATTAAAGAATTCCGCGACTTCCCGATTCTGGCCGAGAGCCGCGAGCGGGTGCGTCAGCAAATGCGCAGTAATCGGGTTAATTTCGATGACCTGAGCAAAATTGTGGAACAGGACCCGGCTTTATGCCTGCATTTACTAACGTCGGCTGTGAGCCAAAACCCGGACTGCCGCGAACAGATATCCGGTGCCGCAAGCTGTTTGTCACTGCTTGGCATGGAAGAATTAGTCAAGCTGATTAAGAAGCTGCCCGTAGTTAGTGCCGATAGCGAATCCCGTCAACACCAACTTTATCGCCGTGCAGTGCACTGCTCAGGCATGGCTGGCGAACTGGCTGTCCAGTGGGCAGCGATCAAAGGTAATCAATCAGTGAGTTACGCTCGTTGGAGCGCCATGTTGACGGCTGCACCGATGTGGTTATGGCTGTTAAATGATGAATTGTCTCAAAACTGGTTGCATAGCCTTAGCCAGGGACAAGATCTGATTGCTGCGGCAAACCATTGCTTTGGCTCTCAGCATCTCAAAGACTGGCAGCAACTCGCGGAAGCGCTTTGTTTACCGCAGCTGGCAATCGACTGTTACTACCCGCAAAACTGGCTGAAACAACCCGAGTGGCAATTGCTGCGCAAACACGATCCCCGCGACCTCGATGATCAGCGTAAATTACGTCATCAAATGCAAGCGCCGCATATGATGTCGATCATGGCGAACAGTCTTGTGTGGCATTGGCATATCAGTCCACTGGGCAAGCGCTCGCAGCGCTGGCTGGCACTCGTCTGTCATTGGTTGGGAAAACCGGTGGCACTGCAAATGGCCGAACTGCGAAAAATTCAGCTGATAATCAGCCGGCGACAACAAGATGCGCTGTCCAGTGGCTTGGCTTTGCTGCTCAGCCCAGAGCCGACTGCCTTTGATTACCCGAAAATTGTGCCACAGAAACCAGATCCTAAACCTGATCGCAGCAGCGAAAACGCGGTGGCCAAAGCCGTTGTAACCCCTTTGCCAGAACGACCAGAACGTCAACCAGACCACAGTTATCTGAAGAAACTGATGCAGCAACTGCAGCACAGTCCGGATAGCTTTGGCGACTGGCATTATCTGATGCGCGGCGTACTGAAAGGAATTTGTCATGGCGTTGGTTTATCCAGTGCTTGCATTGCACTACTGAACAAGGACAAGACAATGCTCAAGGTATTCTATGCCGAAGGTGTTGCGGAACAGGATCTGATTCGGCGTTTGACGATTGATCTGCGAAAAACCAATATATTCGCCAAGCTGCTGGAAAAACCTGCCAGCTTATTGATTACCACAGAGAACCGGGCGCGATTCATGCGCGGCTTGCCGGAACAAACGCAGCAGCGATTGCCAGAACAACTGGTGACCATGTCGATTAATGCCGGTAACAAACCCATCGGGATTGTTATTGCTTACAACGATGGCGGCAAAGAAGGGCTGATACCGGCAGAATATATGGCATTTAAGAATCTGTGCCAGACAGCCAGCAGTAGCTTAGCCGAGTTGCGTTGCAATACCGAAAGACAACGCAGATCAGGCAGCGCGGGCGGCCATTAGCATTCCCCATCCCTGACAAGTGTCAGCGGCTCAGATACACTACGGCTTTTCTTTTTGTGATCACACTAACCGGAAAGTTCTATGCCCATCCTGCCGTTATTAGTTGAGCCAAAAGAGCTGGCCGCTCAGCTGCCGCTGGCCAATACTCTGATCATTGATCAGAGTAAGTTGGATAGTTATCTGCAACACCACATTCCAGGCGCCGTTCATCTGGACTTTAAACGCCTGCAGCTTGGCCAAAAACCAACACCGGGGGCATTGCCTTCTGTCGACGATCTGAGCGCATTGTTCAGTGAGCTCGGTCTGACATCGGATACACATGTCATCGCTTATGATGATGAAGGTGGTGGCTGGGCAGGCCGCCTGATCTGGGCACTGGATGTAATAGGCCATTCACAATATTCCTATGTGAATGGCGGCATTCACGCTTGGCTGAAAGATGGCTTGACCACTGAGGCGGGCAATAACCAGGTACTTGCCAGTCAATTCCAGATCCAATCTCTGCGGCACGAATTTTCCTTAACCAAGGACCAGATCATCGAACGAATCGGTAATCCGGACTTTGCAATCTGGGATGCTCGTTCCGCTATGGAATACAGAGGTGAGAAAGTTTTCTCGGCGCGTGGTGGTCATATCCCCGGCGCAATAAATTACGAGTGGACCCTCGGTATGGATGCCAACAATGGTCTGCGTATTAAGAATCTGGATGAGTTCCGTGAGTTATTAAGAGCGATGAACATTGACGAAAGCAAAGAGATCGTCACCCACTGCCAAACTCACCACAGATCCGGTTATACCTATCTGGTAGGAAAGATTTTAGGTTTCAACATCAAAGCGTACGCTGGCTCCTGGTCGGAATGGGGCAATGACGAAAAGACCCCAATTAACACCGGCGAACAGCCCTGAGGAAAATACATTGAGTACATCATTAAAAGATAAATTATTTATCGCCAGTCAATATCTGGTCCCACAACACTTATTATCGCGCGGTATCGGTGCACTGGCAGCAACAGAAATTGACTGGATTAAAAATCCGTTAATTCGTGCTTTTATCAAACAGTTCGATGTGAATATGAGCGAAGCTCAGCGTCAAAATGCCGAGGATTTTCGTTGTTTTAACGATTTTTTCACCCGCGAGTTACAACAAGGCGCGCGCCCGTTAGCAAGCGGAGATAATATGATTCTGTCTCCGGCTGACGGCGCTGTATCGCAGCTTGGTCCTATTGAAAACGGTCGTATTTTTCAGGCTAAGGGCCAAGACTATTCTCTGATTGAATTATTAGGCGGTGATAGCGACCGCGCAGCGCCATTTATGGGTGGGCAGTTTTCGACAATTTATTTGTCACCTAAAGATTATCACCGCGTTCACATGCCGGTTACCGGCACTTTACGGGAAATGATATATGTTCCGGGTGATCTGTTCTCGGTCAACCAGACAACGGCAGAAAATGTACCTCGCCTGTTTTCACGTAATGAACGCGTTGTAGCTATCTTTGATACCGAGCTGGGTCAAATGGCTATGGTGTTGGTTGGCGCTATGATTGTCGCCGCGGTAGAAACCATCTGGCATGGTTTGGTTACACCACCGAAGCGCGAATTACGCGTCACCTCGTACCCAAGTCCAGAACCAATCACCATTGAAAAAGGCGAAGAAATGGGTCGCTTCCTGTTGGGTTCAACCGTCGTATTGTGTTTTGAAAAAGACAAAATGCACTGGCAGGAAACACTGGAGGCCGGATCACCGCTGCGCATGGGCGAAAGCGTCGGCATGACACTGGAATAAACTGGCTCAATAACAGCTATAAAAAGCCGGACACTTTGACCCAAAGTTGTTCGGCTTTTGTGTTTTTAGCCCGGTTTTGCAGGCGAAGTATTTTCCCGGTACAGAGAACACTGCTCTATTCCCGTGGCGATGCCAGGCGAGAGTTCGTTCCTGGTAATAAACGCACTGACAGCGATGTCTTCTGTTCTTCGGAATTATGCTCTATCCCAGGAAAAGCTCACCACTTCGTCGATGAATTCCAAACCAGTCAAAAGCATCAATATTCGATCAAGGCCCATTGCTACCCCGGCACATTCTGGCATACCGGAAGCCATCGCCTGCAATAAACGCTGATCGATATCACGCCCTTTTGATTCGTCGAAAAAGCGTTTTTTCTGCTCCTGGTGATCAGTCAGCTCGTGGTATCCATTGGCGAGTTCAACACCATTTAAAAACACTTCAAATCGCTCAGCATGGGCACTCGATTCGTCCACACGGACTTTGGATAATGCTGCCTGAGATGGCGGATAATCATAGATAAAAACCAGCGTATCCCGAGGTAAATTAGGTTCCACCTGATGGCTCATAATAATATCCAGCCAGCCATCGCGATCCAGTTCCAGATCAGCGCCGGCAAGTTCAATACCTCTGGCGCGAACTGCACCATCGTCACAATCAGTCCATTTTATCTGGGCAAACTGCCTAAGAGCATCCGTATAACTGAGATCAAGACGAGGAAAAGATTGCTTAAATATCAACCGCAATAATTCCGCCACTTCGTCCATCAACTGCCAATGATCCCAGTCAACGCGATACCATTCCAGCATTGAGAATTCCGGGTTATGACGCTGACCCGCTTCACCACAGCGAAAGACTTTCGCAATCTGAAAAATATCGCCGCTATCCGCACACAACAGGCGTTTCATCGCATACTCCGGTGACGTATGTAAATAACGCCCCTGCGCCTGGATCGGTTCAATATTCGGATCTATAACGGGTGCCTGACACAACACTGGCGTTTCCACCTCAAGCACCTGGCGTTGATAAAAGAACTCACGGATAGCACGGTTTAATTCAGCCCGTAGCTGTAGCAACCTGTTGCTGGCCCCTGGACGCCAATCCTGCATGTAACAATTCCCGCGATGTAGAAAACAGCTCGCTGGCTGTCTGAAAAAGAAAAGGGAGCCAAGCGGCTCCCTTCCAAATAATACGCCTGAGGCTTAAGCACGGCTAACGTATTCGCCAGTACGGGTATCAATACGCAACACTTCGCCGATATTGATAAACAAAGGTACCTTAACAACAGCGCCGGTGGTCAGAGTCGCCGGTTTAGAGCCACCCTGAGCCGTATCACCTTTCAGTCCCGGATCCGTTTCAGTCACCTCCAACTCAACAAAATTAGGTGGAGCAACGGTCAATACACCGCCATTGAACAGAGTAACAACATAAGTTTCCTGCTCTTTCAGCCATTTAACGGTATCACCCAAAGCCTCCGCCGAAGCACCGTGTTGCTCGAACGAGCCATCTTTTGCCATGAAATGCCAGAATTCACCGTCGGTGTACAGGTATTCCATGTCATATTCCATCACATCGGCACCTTCCAGAGATTCACCAGACTTAAAGGTGCGCTCCCATACACGACCATTTTTCAGGTTACGCAGCTTCACACGGTTGAATGCCTGACCTTTGCCCGGCTTTACGTATTCGTTTTCTACAATGGAGCAAGGATCTCCATCGAGCATCACTTTAAGACCTGATTTGAATTCGTTGGTAGAATAATTCGCCATTTTAAAACCTGATTACTTTTAGGAAGTCGTATCAAAGTGCATATCATAACCCGAACCAGCGACGCTGTAGAGCCACAAGATTGGCGCCAGATCCTGGCTGAGTCCTATCGAGACCTTGATAAGCTGCTTGAGTTCCTGCAAATCGACCTGGACCAGCGCCACAATGCTGAGCATGCCAGCAAGGATTTTTCTTTATTGGTGCCCAGCCCTTATGCTGACTTAATTGAGCAAGGCAACCCGAATGATCCACTGCTACTCCAGGTACTACCTCAACCTGCCGAGTTACATAACCCGCCTGGGTACGTTACCGATCCGCTGGCTGAGAAACATGCCAATATTCAACAAGGGATTATTCATAAGTACCACGGACGGGTTCTGCTCCTGGCAGCATCCGGCTGCGCCGTAAATTGTCGCTATTGTTTCCGCCGTCATTTTCCCTATCAGGAGAATCGCGTCAGTCGCCAGCAATGGCAGCAGACGCTGGAATATGTCGCCGCTGATAGCACGATTGAGGAAGTGATCCTCAGTGGCGGTGATCCACTGATGCTACAAGATCATCATTTATCTGAGTTGATCAATCAGATAGAGGCTATTCCTCATGTACAACGGTTACGGATTCACACACGACTGCCGGTAGTCATCCCACAGAGAATCACTCCGGAACTGTGTCATCGCCTAAAACGCAGCCGTTTATTCACGAGTTGTGTGCTGCATATTAACCATCCAAACGAATTATCGGCGCTGCACCGACGCGCCTACCAAGCACTGAGAGACGCCAATGTAACTCTGCTGAATCAGGCAGTATTACTGAGACACGTCAATGATCGGCTCAGTGTTTTGTCTGAATTAAGCAAACAACTGTTTGAATTTGGCATATTGCCTTATTACCTTCACCTGCTCGACCCGGTTAAAGGCGCCAGCCATTTTGATATTCCTGAGCAAGAAGCCGTAGCTTTGCACCAACAACTGATGTGCGAATTACCCGGCTATCTGGTTCCCAAGCTGGTCAGGGAAGAAGGCGGAAAGGCCCATAAGACGGCGATAATATAAAAATGACTCTCATGGCAGTGAAAATCAGCGTCGTAACGGACTCAGACGCATGTTTTACACGGTTTTACCTTTGTCGCCAGCAAATTTCCTGAGTGTAAGCATGCACTTACAGCAAATTGTCTATACTGTAGAACAGCTACACTCATTGAAAATTGGTTGATCGTTTGTTTTTTAATCGACAGTAGGAACGCATGGACAGCTCAAAAGCGCCAATCAAATTACACATCCCGGCCACAACACTGGCTCAGCCCAGTATCTGTGCCGGTAACGTTGAAGGCATTACCCAGTGGGCCAAAGAACTCCCAATGGCTAATACCGGGGAATCTGCGCGCCGCCTGTATCATGCCATTCGCGAACTGAACCAGTGGGACACAGATCCCCTGTTACGGTTCAAGGTATTAGAAGTTGTCCGCCCCTACATTTACTCCATCTGCACACTGCTGAATAAACACTTTTTACAGTCATCAATATCACTGAACGAGAAGCAGCTGAAAATTGCTAACCTCAGTCAGGCACTTCAGGTACATCTGGCTACAGGCTACAAATTGGTTGTGGCACACAGTATTGCTAACCTGAGACCCACTGATAAACCAGCAAAAATCGTGACACTGGCCGTTCATCGTGCGATATCGGATACCAATCAAACCATATTGCGAGCATTCCAACTCTACTGTCAGCCACCCGAACATGCCTGGCTGGAAATTAATCAGTTGCTCTTATTGGCCGAAATGCATGGCCTGACTCAATACAAAGTCAGTGATCGACAGACTCGGTTTCTGTCCAGCTCTACCATTAAAGATGTTTATATACGTGCCCATCTGCTCGGTACCGCTAAACCAAATAATTTACGTCAACAAGATCTGATACAGCTCTATGATGCCAGCGAACTCTGGGCTGAATTTGTCGGCTTGACGCATGCTGAAGATGAATCCGCTTTGTTCATCATCAACCTGCACCGCGACCGACCCGGCCAATATCGCCAGCACTTACGCGACGCACAGAAGCCGTTGTTTCGTAGCCTGAACACCGCAGAGCTGGTGAAAGCGCTTAAACTCTGGGCAGCCAACCCGAATGGTAATAACACCATCACGGTTCCGGGGAAACTGTCCGACAACCTGCTGTCCCATGCGATTCAATCCTGGGGCATTCACTGGCAACGCTCATTCCGTCGTGCACCAACTGAGGGCTCGCTGAGACTCTGCATTGGTTTGTCTGCAACGCATTATTACAGCGGTGGCTTGCTCGATTTTGACCTGATGCTGACGCGCTTCAAACCCAAGACGATGCATGATGAAGTGCAGCAGGCTGCCGACACCGGCAAAGCCAGTTCGGATGATGTCTGGGCAGATGCATTCGATGCCGGTGGAGCAAAAATCGCCGACAACCCAAGCCTCAATCTGGATGCTATCGAGTTTATCAACAAATATAAAGACGACGATGATCAGGCTGAGACAAAGGCCAAATACCCATCGCACTCCGTCGAGCTAATCAATACCAGCCCCGGTGGTTATTGTCTTCACTGGAAAGGCAATGTACCGCCCAGCATTCAGGCCGGAGAATTGATTGGTATTCAGGAGAAAGGAGTGAAACACTGGTCAATCGGTGTTATCCGCTGGATTCGCCATCTGCGCGATCAGGGTACGCAACTGGGTATCGAGTTACTGGCACCACGAGCACAAATTGGCGCCGCCAGAATTCTCCAGAAAACCGGTAACAACGGTCCCCTGATGCGTGCATTATTACTACCCGCGATTAAAGCAATCGCTCAGCCAGCAACATTATTGTTACCCAGAATGCCGTTCAGAACCGGCAATAAGGTTGAACTGATGTTTGAAAGCGAACAAGGCCGCTATCAGCTGACTAAGCGATTGACCTCGACCAGTAGCTTCGGGCAATTCCAATTTCGGATGGTGGGCTTTAATACCAGTCAAAAGCAGAGCACCATGCAACCTGCTCCCGGTGTTACTGATGATGACTTCGACTCGATCTGGAATAAGTTGTAAAACCGGGTAAAAGCTGACCAGATGCTTCGGATTATGACAATTACTGTCACAACTGGACGTTTTTTTTTACTTCCTAACACTTATAATCGACAGCCCCCTATCTTTAAGCTGGTACATTCGTGAATCGAGATACAATCCATCTACTACTTCTGACCGAATCTCAAAATCATGCTGAAAATATCGTCAGCATGCTTCGTAACTCTGGCAGCGCGACCAGAGCACATCAGGTCAGTTCTGTAGCGGATTTTGTCGATCAACTGCAGGATAAAAGCTGGGATTTGGTGCTGGCACAGCCACACGCGCAAAACATTCAGTGGGAAGAACTGCAAAGCCAGATTCAACGTCTGAATAAAGACCTGCCATTGATTTTGCTCACTAATGAAGAAATCGATGCGATTGCCTTCGAGACCTGCTTTAAAAAAGGCGCAGCCACCATTATTCCTTTGGAAGAGTCCAATATCATGCTGATGGTCATTCAGCGCGAACTGGAACATCTGCAAACGCGTCGTGAAAAGCGCATGCTGGAAGTAAAACTGCGCGATTCAGAAAAGCGCGCACAGGCGCTGTTGGAAAGTTCAAAAGATGCTGTTGCTTACATTCACGACGGTATGCACGTTTATGCCAACCTCGCGTATCTAGAATTGTTTGGTTACGACTGCGCCGATGATCTGGAGGGTATGCCAATCATGGATATGGTGGATGCTTCAGGTCAAAAGCAATTTAAACAATTCCTCAAAAGCTACGATCAGGGGCAGCAGGCCGGCGAACTGAAAACCTCAGGTATTAATGGCAACGGTGATGTGTTTGCCATGAGTATGCGCTTTTCCTCAGCAACCTACGCTGAGGAGGAATGCACTCAGGTCACGATTCGCGGTCAGGCTGATAGCCAGGAATTGGAAGCACAGCTGGAAGCCATCCGTAGCCGTGACTTACTCACCAATTTATACAACAAAACCTTTTTTAACGAACAGCTGGAAAATGCCGTCGACAGTGCCGTGCTTAAGGGAGCCAGAGGTGCGGTTTTTTACATCAATATTGATCAATTCAATAAAGTAAAAAGTGACATCGGCATTAACCACTCCGATACAGTGATCACAGAGGTCGCAGAGAAACTGCGTAAAAGTCTGCCGGATAACAATCATCTTGCTCGTATTGGTGAGGATATTTTCTCTTTTATTGGTATGGGGATTGACGCCGAGCAGGCATTGGAGCTAGCTGAAAAACTGCGCGATATCATTGAGCATCTGCTTATTGAAATCGACAAACGTACGATTACCGTCACCGCCAGTATCGGGATAGCGCTGATTACTGAAAACAGCTCAAAACCCGAGGACACCCTGCAGCAAGCACACCATGCTTCAGATGATGTGCGTAAACAGGAAGAACACAAGCGCGGAAACGGCATTCATCTGTATATGCCCAAAAAACCGGATGAACCTGAAGCCGGTGAAGTGAATGTTGAAGCTCAGCTTGCAGGAGCGCTGAAGAATAACAGCTTCCAATTGCTGTTCCAGCCACTCATCAATTTGCGCGGCGAAGAAACCGAGCATTACGAAACCCTGTTGCGCTTGCCACAGGCCGATGGGCACATTATCTCTGCCGGTGAATTCCTGAATAACCCTGACATTGATGATGGTTTGAAGCGCAAGATTGACCGCTGGGTCGTCTTACACACCACCAAATTACTCAGCGAGCACCGGGCAAATGGTCACAACACCCGTATGTTCATTAATTTATCGTCCGCTTCTTTATCGGATGAGAGCCTGGCCAGTTGGATCAGCGTTGCATTAAATGCGGCCAAGCTGCCCAAAGGGGCCGCCATCTTCCAATTTAATGAGGAAGACGCCGGTAAAATGCTCAAGCAATGCCAGGAGTTCAGTCATTCACTGTTGGAGCGTGGAATTCCAACAGCACTGAGCCGCTTTGGTTGTGCACTGAAACCGTTTCAGATTCTCAAGCATCTGGAAGTGACATATGTGAAAATCGATGGCTCATTTACCCGCGAGTTAGGGGGCAATCCAGATGCTCAGAAGCACCTGAAAGAGCTGTTAGGCCAGCTGCATGAGGAAGAGAAACAAACCATTGTACCGCTGGTAGAAAACGCCTCATCGGTTGCCAACCTATGGCAGCTTGGTGCGCATTTTATCCAGGGTCATTATGTTCAGGCGCCACAGTCTGGTATGGCTTACGACTTTAACGACGAATAATCATTGAAATCCGATAACCAACAAAAAGCCGCAATCATTGCGGCTTTTTGTTTCAGACCCAAAGGTGGACATTGATTAACCAATATCGCGATCACGATAGCCCAGCAAATAGAGAATGCCATCCAGACCCAGGGTTGAGATCGCGTTTTTGGCATTCTCACGCACCAGGGGCTTGGCCCGGAACGCAATCCCTAAACCAGCAATACTCAACATCGGCAGATCGTTTGCACCGTCACCCACAGCAATGGTTTGCTCCAGTGTGATATCTTCTTTTGCTGCCAGTTCACGCAGTAATTCAGCCTTGCGCTCGCCGTTCACGACCTTACCAGTCACTCGCCCGGTAACAATGCCATCTTCCATTTCGAGCTCGTTAGCAAAGACGTAATCGATGCCTAATTTTTCCTGCAAATAACGACCAAAATAGTTAAAGCCGCCCGACAGTATTGCCGTTTTGTAGCCCAGAGAACGCAGGTTACGAATCAATCGCTCAGCGCCTTCCGTTACCGGCAACTGCTCAGCAATTCCCTGCAAGACATCCCCATTCAAACCTTTCAGCAAGGCCACACGTTGTTCAAAACTCTGATTAAAATCAAGCTCTCCTGACATCGCTCGCTCAGTGATTTCTGCCACCTGCTCGCCCACACCGGCAGCTGCTGCAAGCTCATCAATTACTTCCGCTTCAATCAGCGTTGAATCCATATCAAACGCAACCAAACGACGGCTACGGCGATACTTATCATCTTTCTGAAAAGCAATATCGACTCCAAGATCGTTGGCAACCTGCAAAAACTGAGCGCGCATCTGGCTCTGATCAGCCTCGCCACGTACAGAAAACTCAACACAGGCACGCGTATTTTCCTGCTCTGGCGCCTGATCCAGATCGACACGTCCTGAGAGCCGGTTAATCTGATCAATGTTGAGATTATGCTCAGCCACAATGGCGGTAATCGCAGCGATCGCTTTCGCTTCAATAGCGCGCGCCAGCAGCGTAATAATATGACGTGGCTTGCCCTGTTGTGTCACCCAGCTGTGATAGCTTTCAGGGGTGACTGGCGTGAAGCGTACCGATAAGCCCAGTTCATGCGCTTTAAACAATACGTCTTTAAGAACCGGAGCAGACTCTGCCCGGGAAGGAATGGCGGCTAAAATACCCAACGTCAAAGTGTCGTGAATCTCAGCCTGACCGATGTCTAAAATCGTTACATCGTATTGCGCCAGAATAGCGCTGATGTTGGCAGTTAACCCGGGCTTATCGGCCCCAGTCACGCGGATTAGAACCAATTCTGTCACGGATAACCCCTGGTTTAAATTCAGTTAAAGCTTATTTATATCCGCTTTCGCAGCAGCAACAACGCCACGCAGCTCTTCAATCAGATCGACAGTTTCATGTGCTGATAATGCACGTACCCGGTCCACACTCATCAGGTACAGACCTTTTTCTAACTCTTGCAGCTTATCTTTCAGAGACTGTTTCACATCACTCATGGAGGTTCCCCATCATCAACTATTTGGTCAAATAATACACACCGCAGAACGTTGCTTCCGCTGGCGTTACGTCAGGCGGCGCATATAATACCATCATAAAGAAAAATTGTTTGAGTATCACAATGGCTAACCCCACATCGATCTGGCTAAAATTGAATCTGAGTCAAGCCTTTGGCCTGTTCACCGCGCTGATGATTCTGTTTACCGCAGTGGCCATAAGTGCTTTGACATTCCACACTCAGTGGAACAACAGTGAAAAGGCGCTGCAGCTGCAATCGCAACTGCAACTCAAACGACTGGCAGTAGCGCTAGCGCCCAGCTTGCTGAATGAAGATCGTGTCAGCATGAACCTGACGCTGAATGAATGGCAGCGTGGCGAGTTTATTCAGGCCATCCGGATTCTTAACACCGACCAGCAGGTCATTGCCGAAACCGGGCGCTTTGCCAGTACTGCCATGATTACGAGTCAAAGCATCACTCAGGACAAGCTGGCAATTGGCAGCATCCAGGCGGCGGTGGACAATGCCGCCGCAAGCCAATCTTTGCGCCGTGACTTCGCTATGAATTTATTGGCCAGTGCCTTGTTGGCCTGTATTGGTGCCCTGTTGGCCTATCAACTCAGCGAGAGAAACCTGTTATATCTGCGCCAGTTACCAGCAAAGCTCAAAGACTGGCAGCGTGGAGATAGCTTTACACTGGAAGCGCCACACATTCAGGATCTGCAACCATTACACAATGCCTTAAAGGATATTGCTGAGACAGAACAACAGCGTCGGGCGATTGAAAAAGCTCTGGAGCAATTTATTAACACCGAACCGAATAATCAGGGACACCACTTTCGTTATCAGTCCTGTGCGATGCTGTATATCGAGATACAAGAGCTGGAAATATTGCAAAACCGACTGAGCGCAACGGAGCTATCATCACTGTTGAACCAGTATCACAGACTTCTGAGTCAGGCGGCTAAACTGTACAACGGTAAGCTGGATAGGTTTCAGGGAGACGGCATAGTTATGCTGTTCGGACTGCCGGAACCGACACCGCAGGATGCATTGCATTGCCTATACGCAGCAGAGCTGTTCCTTGGGTTGGTCAGCCATTTGCGCGACCATGACCATGACCATCATTTACTACCGCTGGAGTTCCGCATCGCGGCGCACTTTGGTTCCGTTCTCCTAACACCCATTGGTGAGGAACAACAACTGCAGGGAAGTCTCGTTGGCGATACCATCCACTGGGCGTCGCATTTGGCTCAACATGGCGAAGAAAGACGTTTACTTGCCAGCCAGTCGATACTGGATGAAATCGCCCAACACAACGACATAGATTGGTGTAGTGGCCCAGACATCTCTGATTTACACGGCAAAGAAGTGCCAAGTTACTGGTTGAATCAATTGCCGGAAAAAAATCAGTCGCTGATTCAGCGACAGATAAAACACATCACGGCGATGAAAGAACAAGCCTAACCCGCTGTATAACTGATAAATAATACCGTAATTATTTGCACTATTTTCGACCTTTACTACAGTTCTACTAAACCAAACAAGTGAGGGTTTATTCCATGATAAATCGCAAAGGACCGCTATTCGCAGCGGTTATGCTGGCCAGTAGCCAGACAGCTTTTGCAAATGATCTGAACATAAACGGATTTATGAGTGTCGGAGCAGGTGTGCTCACCAACAAAGATGTTACCTCAGCCGGTTATGATGATGACCTCTCTTTTAATCAGGACACTACCGTCGCTTTGCAAGTCAGCAAGCAGGTAAATGATTCAACCTCTGCGACAACACAATTTGTTGCTCGGGGTTCAGAGGACTATAAGACCGAGAATTCCTGGGCCTATGTAACCTACTCTGCTGATGAAAATACCGATCTGCGCATCGGGCGCCTCCGTTCTCCTTTCTTTTACTACTCGGATTTTCTTGAGGTGGGTTACGCCTACAACTGGGTAAGACCACCAAGCGAAGTATATTCGAGACTGGATGTTTTCTCGTCAGTGAACGGTATCGACCTGACACGCAGCTTCAGCTCAGGCTCTATAGATGGCTCTGTTCAGGTGTATTACGGACGCTTTAATGGCTCGTTTGCCCCTGTCAAGAAATCTTTTGAAATTGAACTGCGAAACTTTACTGGGGCGGTATTGAATCTGAGCCAGGGTAACTGGGGTGCACGGCTAAGCTATCACCAAGCTGATCTGTACCTGCCTGATCTGGCGGCAAACCCCACAGGTGACCCACTCGAGATGCTGGTCGCAGGCGCTGCGGCTAGCGGTTTGTCGGATGAGTTTATGCCTGACGGCGACACGGCTAAATTCTACGAAGCCGCCGTTACCTACGACAATGGATCGACATCCTTCATTACTGAATGGACTTCTCTGGATCATGAAACTGAGCTTTTCCTGGACGATACCGCTTATCTGGTCAGTCTGGCACAACGCTTTGATGATACAACGATGCATCTCACCTACACTTCAAATAAAGGTGAGAAGAGATCAGGTACGATCGGGACACTGCAAAATAGCCTACGTGGTGAAGAGAGCGGCATTATTCTGGGCGCTCGCTTCGACTACGATGCAGGTACAGCCTTTAAAGTCGAAGCGCAGTACGTAGATGAGAAGCTGAGGCTTGGGAAGGATGGCGAGTCTGCCATGCTGTATAGTGTTGCTGTTGATCTGGTATTTTAAGGAGAATCCCTATGAAATTAGTCAATACGTTCCTTAAAACGCTGGCCATTTCCGCAGTCTTTATCGCCAGTATTACAAGTGCCGAAGTATCCGTTATTGTCAGTGCCAGTAATGGCAATGCAAATCTGGATCAGGATACAATTGCCCGGGTTTTTCTGGGCAAAAGTAAAAACTTCCCAGATGGTAGCCAAGCAGTTCCGGTTGATCAGAATGCAGGCACTGCGAGCCGTGAAGCCTTTAATAGTACCGTTCTGGGAAAAAGCTCAAGTCAGCTCAAAGCTTACTGGTCACGATTAATTTTTACCGGTAAAGGCACACCTCCGAAAGAATCCGGTGATGATGCAGCGGTGAAGGATCTGGTAGCGAATAACCCGAATCTGATTGGCTATGTTGATAGCTCAGTCGTGGATGGTTCCGTAAAAGTGATTCATAAATTCTGAAAAATATTGTGAACTGATAGAAAGCCTCCGCCATATTGATGCCGGAGGTTTTTTTATGGCAGTTTATTGAGTAATACCCTCAGCGCACCACGCGTGTCTCACAAGCTCAGTCCATGGCATCCCACCCGGATTATGCCTTAATTAGACCGGCCAATTTTTGACCCTGAAAGAAAGTCTAAGAGTTGGTTATTATCAATAGAAATAGCTATCCCATATACGGAGTCATGGAACGTTATTTCGGGAACAATTGCGTTGCGCAGATGTATATTGTTGTTGTAATTCTACCATCCGATCCAAAACATTAAGAACTGACTGATAATCCCTGCTGCTGTCAATCATATTCAATGCGGTAACAGCCGCTTCGATGGTAGATAACCCATCTGAACGGGGTGATTTCCGAATCGTATAGCGACTTAATGACTCTGGCATTATCTGAATGTAAGGCAGAGTTTTCAGCCAGGGATTGAGATGAAATAACCGTCGTACCTTTTTCCAGGTACCATCCAACACCAGTAGCTTTTTTACCTGGCTTTGCTGATCAGCCTGTAATTGTTGACCGTTCTCCAGCGGATACAACAAGGCGCATTGAGATAAGTCCGAAACGTTAAACACATCTTCCGGACTTAACTCATCCGCTACCAATAAACGGCTGTTTTTGATACTCAGATGCAATAAAGGTGCAGTCGAAAGTCTATGTTTTGCTTCCGTTGGGTCTTGCCAGATAATCAGCTCAAGCGGTACCTCTATTTCAACTAAAGCATCACAAATACAGACTTTGACGGGCCTGTTGCATTTTGTGCACAGCGCCCGTTTTTCACCGGATTCCATCTTAATTTTTCGCAGCCAGCAAAGGTTTCAAAAAATGACCTGTGTGCGAAGCTTTTTCTTTTACAACCTTCTCGGGAGTACCTTCGGCGATAATGTAGCCACCTTTCGAGCCCCCCTCGGGCCCTAAGTCAACAATCCAGTCAGCGGTTTTAATCACATCGAGATTATGCTCAATCACAACAATCGTATTGCCGTGATCACGCAAACGATGCAATACCGCCAGTAACTGCTCAATATCATGGAAGTGCAAACCCGTGGTCGGCTCATCAAGAATATACAGGGTAGAGCCGGTGTCACGCTTGGACAGTTCTTTCGCCAGCTTCACACGCTGGGCTTCACCGCCGGACAACGTGGTCGCCGCCTGACCAAGTTTGATATAACTCAAACCAACATCCATCAAAGTCTGTAATTTGCGTGCAACCGCTGGAATCGCATCAAAGAAAGTACGTGCATCTTCTACCGTCATATCCAGAACTTCGTGGATATTTTTACCCTTATAGCGAATATCCAGTGTTTCCCGATTATAGCGCTTGCCTTTACACACATCACACGGCACATAAATATCCGCCAGGAAATGCATTTCAACTTTAATAACACCATCACCCTGACAGGCTTCACAGCGACCGCCCTTTACGTTAAACGAAAAACGTCCGGCTTTATAGCCACGGGAGCGCGCTTCCTGAGTTCCGGCGAATAACTCACGCACCGGAGTGAAAATTCCTGTGTACGTTGCCGGATTAGAACGAGGCGTTCGACCAATCGGACTCTGATCAATATCCACTACTTTATCCAGCTGCTTCAGGCCATCAATTGATTCATAGTCTGAAGCCTTTAACGTGGTAGCACCGTTTAAGGCTGTTGCCGCCAGAGGGTACAAAGTACGGTTAATTAACGTTGATTTACCAGAACCGGAAACACCGGTAACACAAGTCATTAAACCCAGCGGGATAGTTAAATCAACATTATTGAGGTTATTGCCGGTTGCGCCGGTTAATGTCAGAACTTTATTGCTGTCGTAGGGAGTGCGCTCATTGGGTACTTCAATTTGCTTTTTACCGGATAAGTACTGAGCAGTAACGGAAGCATTATTTTTAATAACCTGCTTTGGTGTTCCCTGTGCAATGACCTGACCACCATGAACACCCGCTCCTGGACCAATATCAATTAAATGATCAGCACTGCGAATCGCATCTTCATCGTGCTCGACCACAATCACCGTATTACCAAGATCCCGCAAATGAAACAAAGTTTTCAACAAGCGATCGTTATCGCGTTGGTGTAACCCAATGGATGGCTCATCAAGGATATACATTACCCCGACCAGGCCCGCTCCAATTTGCGATGCCAAGCGAATACGCTGAGCTTCACCACCAGACAATGTATCCGAGCTGCGATTCAGCGTAAGATATTCAAGACCAACATTAACCAAAAACTGCAAACGTTCCCGGATTTCTTTCAGAATTTTTTCAGCAATTTCACCACGATGACCATCCAAATGCAGGCCCGCGAAATATTCATGAGCTTCTTCCACTGGCATCGCAGTACAGGCGTGAATGGTTTTATCACCAACAAAAACATGACGCGCCTCGGTACGAAGACGCGATCCATTACACGAAGGACACGGCTGAACGCTTAAATATTTGGACAGCTCTTCGCGTACCATCTGCGAGTCTGTTTCACGATAACGACGTTCAAGGTTGGGCAGCACACCTTCAAATACATGTTCTTTAAATATCTGATCGCCGCGGGAATTTACGTAATTAAAGCGAACCTCTTCATCGCCCGAACCTTCCAGCAGAATTTTCTGTTGTTTTTTCGTCAGTTTATTAAACGGCTTATCGATATCGAAACCGAAGTGTTCTGCCACCGACGTAATCATCTGAAAATAGTAAACACTGCGGCGATCCCAACCACGGATCGCACCTTCTGCAACCGTGAGACTGGGATCCAATACCACCAAATCCGGATCAAAATACTGTTTAACACCCAGGCCATCACAGCTCTGACAAGCACCTGCTGGGTTGTTGAATGAAAACAAACGAGGCTCCAGTTCAGACAAACTGTAACCACAGTGCGGGCACGAGAATTGTGATGAAAACAACAGTGGTTCCGTTTTTTCGTCGTCCATAGACGCTGCCAACGCCAGACCACCGCTGAGTTCAATACAGGTTTCCAATGACTCGGATAAGCGCTGCTCAATGCCGTCTTTGATCTTAAAGCGGTCAACCACCACTTCGATGCTGTGTTTTTTACGCTTATCCAATTCCGGAACATCATCCAGATCACACACCAGGCCATCAATGCGGGCACGGATAAACCCCTGTGAACGTAAACTCTCGAATACGTGCAGATGCTCACCCTTACGATCACGAACAACGGGAGCGAGAATCATATACTTACTGCCTTCCGGCAAATCCATGATCGAGTCAACCATCTGACTGATGGTTTGCGCTTCCAGTGCAACGTCATGATCAGGGCAACGCGGAGTTCCGACTCGGGCAAACAGAAGGCGTAGATAATCGTAGATTTCAGTGACTGTGCCGACCGTCGAACGGGGATTATGTGAAGTCGATTTCTGTTCAATCGAAATCGCTGGAGAAAGCCCTTCAATCAGATCGACTTCCGGTTTTTCCATCATGGATAAAAACTGGCGCGCATAAGTTGATAAGGACTCAACGTAGCGGCGCTGACCTTCGGCGTATAACGTATCAAATGCCAAGGAAGACTTACCGGAACCACTTAATCCGGTAATAACAATGAGCTTATCGCGCGGAATGTCTAGATCAACATTCTTGAGGTTATGGGTACGAGCACCGCGAACCTGAATCTTATCCATAAAACGGCTTTCACATCTATTTGAGAGAAAGTCGCTATTGTAAGCTAACTATCAGGTTGGATCAGTAGCAAAAACGGGCTTTATTCCGCCATCTCATGCAACAGCTCGTCCATATTCTCCTGCGCCCAGTTGACGGCCTGGATGCGATTACTGGCACCAATCTTTTTGAACAGATTGTAAATATGAGTTTTCACGGTGTGCATACTCACATTCAGCTGTTCGGCAATTTCCGTGTTAGTTGCACCGGTCGCCGTCAGCTTCAGAATCTGTTTTTCGCGCTTAGTCAACAAGGCAGCATGGGCCGACATACGGCGTGGCTTGTGACGAGTACGTTCCAGATAATGTGCCATTAATTGTCTCGGCAGCCAGTACTCACCAGCAAACATACCCTGAATGCCTTTACTCAGCTGCTGTTGTGAAGAATCACGGTAGAAAAGACCGTTTACCATCGGCCAGACAATCATACGCTCCATCGCGTGACCGCGAGGCGTATTGAAGAAGGCAACCATGACATCCATCGGTTGTTCGTAGATCGCCTCCAACAACTCCTGGATTTTCTCGGGACGCGCACTTTCAGCATCAATCAATGCCAGGGTCTTACACGGATAGGAGTTCCATTCTTCACGCCACTGGGGCTGGTTAACCAGCTGACAGTCGATATTAGTACGTTGATGAATAAAGCCGATGAGTATTGAGTTTTGCAGATTCTGCTGGCCAAACAGGATAATACGGCGGCCAGGGACAGTGTTCGTCTTTTCCATAAGTGAACTCCTTGTAGTAGTGTATCCGTTAACTCGTGATGCTCCATGCTTCTGGTTATCCACCACCAGAAGGCTTCGAGTGTACGCAATCTGACATAAATTGCTACTCGGAGACGGCAATTTTTTTAGTACTTTCTACGCAATTTGATGCATTAAGTCCGGCCGGTTTGAGGCTTTAGGCAGCATCAATTTCGAATGTCTTCCGATTCCCTTGTTAATGGCTAATCAAATCCGCCCTGAGCTGGTACACTATCGCCCTTTTTCAATCCGTCACAGAGCCGAACTGTTTTGACCCAAGCAGCAGCACTATCATCCTCAGAGCAACGCGCCGTTGTGTCGCTGGCATCCTTGTATGCTTTGCGCATGCTCGGTCTGTTTATGGTGCTGCCAGTGATGATGCTCGACGGTCAGAAACTTGAAGGGGCCACACCCGAGCTATTGGGCCTGGCGATGGGGATTTATGGCCTGACTCAGGCGCTGCTACAGATTCCGGCAGGCAGTTTGTCGGACCGTATCGGTCGAAAACCTGTGATTATTGGCGGACTAATTGTCTTTGCCGCAGGTAGCCTGATTGCCGCCAACGCAGACAGTGTTTATGGCGTTATCATTGGCCGCGCACTGCAAGGGGGTGGTGCCATAGCCAGTGCCATTATGGCGCTGGTTACCGATCTGACCCGCGAAGAAAACCGCATGAAAGCCATGGCGTCTATTGGTGCCAGCATCGGTTTGTCCTTCTCCGTTGCGTTGGTTCTGGGTCCCTGGCTGGCCAGTATCGGTGGCTTGAGCACCATTTTCTTTATTACTGCCATTCTGGCCATTGGCGGTGTATTCGTCACTGTATTTGCTATTCCTAACCCGGCTCAGCTGGTGCACCGTGACTCCAGTGCGGTACTCAGTGAGGTCAGAAAGCAACTGAGTAACCGCCAACTCTGGCCCCTCAATATCGGCATTTTCATTCTTCACGCACTGATGGTGGCTATTTTTGTTGCCATTCCGCTGCAACTGAAACAACAAGGCCTGGCAGCGGAGCAACACAGCTGGGTGTATCTGCCGGTTCTGGTTGTAGCATTTATTCTGATGGTGCCTTTTATCATTGTGGCCGAGAAACGCCGCAAGATGAAAAGCGTGGTGCTGACAGGTGCTGGCGTGATTGCTCTGACGCTGTTTCTGATGAGCATGGCCAACAGTCTGTGGCACTGGGTAGTATTGCTGCTGCTCTATTTCTGGGGCTTTAATTTGATGGAAGCCAGTCTGCCATCGTGGTTGAGTAAGGTAGCTCCTGCCGGTGCCAAAGGCAGCGCTATGGGTATTTATTCCAGCATGCAGTTTCTCGGTGCCTTTGTTGGCGGTAGTCTGGGTGGCTGGATACTGGCTGATTTTGACAGGGAAATCCTGTTTGTCGGCCTCGCATTATTGATGATAATTTGGGCGGTGATTATCTGGCTCACATCACCGCCACAACATCTGACCAGCGTGCGCATGGCGGTGAGAAACACAACCAGCGAACGACAACTTAAACAACTTACGGCACTGACCGGTGTTTCTGAGGTCAGTCTGCTTGCCAGTGAAGGCGCCATTTATTTAAAAGTCAGCGCTGAAGCCTTTGATATGAATCAGGCCTCAGCCATCATTAATTCTGAAAACGGAGAACAGCATGGGTCGCAGCCTTAATAAAGTGACACTTATCGGTACTCTGGGTCGTGACCCTGAAGTTCGTTTTATGCCAAACGGCAATGCCGTTGCCAATCTGTCATTGGCAACTGACGAAAGCTACAACGACAAACAAAGCGGCCAGAAAGTTGAACAAACAGAATGGCACCGCATCACTGTGTACGGCAAGCTGGCTGAAATTGTGCAGCAGTATCTGAAAAAGGGTTCCAAAGCCTACTTCGAGGGAAAGCTGCGTACCCGCGAGTGGGAGAAAGACGGTGTCAAACGCTACACCACGGAAATCATTGCCAACGACATGCTGATGCTCGACAGTCGTGGCGATAATATGGGCGGTGGCATGGGTGCACCTGCCGGTGGTTTCCAGTCTGCCGGTCAGATGATGAATCAGGGAGCAGCACCGATGGCCGGTATGACAGCCGCGCCACAACAGACGCAACAACAGGCGCCTCAGCAAGCGGGCTATCAACAACCAGCGCCACAGCAGGCAGCCCAGCAGCCAATGAATCCAGCAGGCGGTTATCAACAACCGGGCATGGCGCCACAGCAAGCACCTCAGGCGTCGCCACAACAACGACCCGCTGCGGCACCACATCAGGCAGCTCCGCAGCAAGGTGGTTACCAACAGCCAGCACCGCAACAGGCGCCACAATCAGCACCCCAACCAAATAACAGCTTCGACGACTTTGACGACGACATCCCATTCTGATGTCTACCTGAGAAATATGGCGTTTTAAAAGCCCCGACCGGTGTTCTCCGGCCGGGGCTTTTTCTTCACCACCAGCCAAGACATAATACGTCCATCTTAACGGAACCCGAGAGGTCATCATGTCATCCTGGCAGCTGATTATTCAGCAACAGATTGTGAAACCACTGCAAACGCGAGCAGGTACCTTCGGTTTATTGGCCAGTCTCGGAATCTGGATTTTATTCCTGTATTACCCAATCCGTAAAAGTGCCGAAGCCTTCTCTGATCCAACCAGTCCGGTGGAAGGTATTGTAAGTGCTGTGGGTCTGGACAACCTGGCAAACTGGGTATTGCCAGAACTGGGCGCCTACTGGGCGCTGGCGCTTTACGTACTACCACCCTTCGCCATTCTGGTGGCGGCCGATCAAATGATCAGTGAACGGCTGCGTGGAGGTCTGCGTTTTTTATTATTGCGCGCCAAGCGGGACGAATTATTTTTTGGTCGTTTTGCCGGGCAACTTATCATCCAGCTGCTGTTAATTATCGCGACCATTTTTTCCGCGTCGATGATGGGAGTTCTGCGCACTGGCGACTCCGGGTTCATTGTGGTCCACAGTCACACACTGCTCATTACTGGTGTCCAGTTATTGATTATTGTGATGCCTTTTATTGCGCTGATGTCTCTGCTATCGGTACTGCTGAATAAAGTCCGTACAGCTACCATCATCGCCATGTTGTTGTTTGCGTTTGGTGAAAGTGTGTTTCGCTGGTTAGGCACCAAAGTACCGGGGCTGGACTATCTGGCGTTGTTAGTGCCGGGCAATCAGTTGTCACAGATGCTGAATAATCTGCCACCGGATACCTGGGATTTACTCGCTTACCCGATCGCACAAAGCCTGGTATTTATGATCGTCGGTTATCTGCTGTTTCGGAGACAAAGTGTATGACGGTATTAATTCGTTGCCAGAATCTGTGCAAATCGTATGGCGCAACCAAAGCGCTGGACGATGTCTCCTTCGAAATATCTGCCGGTAACCCGGTGGCTTTGGTTGGCCCGAACGGCGCTGGCAAAAGCACGCTGTTCAGTATTTTATGCGGCTATCAAAATGCCTCCGCCGGAGACGTGGAAATCTTTGGTGAGACACCCATAGCCGCCACATTATCCGGCAAGCTGGGAGCCTTACCTCAGGATGCATTGTTCGACCCGGATTTAACCCTACTGGAGCAATTGGTGTTTTTTGCCCGGCTACAGGGTTTTGACCGCAAAGCAGCCAACCATGAATGTCTGCGGGTGCTGGAATTAATGGGCCTGAAGGATAAACAAAATACACTGCCTACGGCACTTAGCCATGGAATGCGTAAACGATTGAGTATCGCCCAGGCATTAATTGGTAGCCCGCAACTGGTGTTATTGGATGAACCGACGGCCGGACTGGACCCGGAGAATGCGCGTAATATTCGCGAGGTGATCCGCGACTTGTCGGATCAAACCACCTTTGTCATCAGTTCCCACAACCTGAATGAGCTGGAACGGTTATGTAACCAAGTGCTGTTTCTGGAACAAGGTCGCTTGCGGCTGGATCAGAATATTGAGCAGCAGGCTCAGGGCAATATCACATTACGCTTGTGGCAGGAAAATCATCAGATCATCACGGCAATAGGACAGTTATCCGGTGTGCAACAGGTAAGCGCCAAACACGAAGAAATCTTCATTGATTACGACGCAGCGCTCAATCCCATTGTCGACCAGCACCTGCTGCAGTTACTGGCCGAACACCAACTGGGTTATCGCCAGCTCAGCCATGGTCGCTCGCTAGAACAGCAGTTGTTCAGCTAACGGAGGTAGTGACTTCGATCATATCCGCGAGACGTGCGGTCAACTGGTCACCGCTTTCCAGCGGGCCTACTCCCGCCGGTGTACCGGTTAATACGATGTCGCCGGGATTCAGGGTAAAGCTCTGACTGATATGGGCTAGTAAGGGTAGGATCGGAAATAACATGTCACGGCTGTTACCATCCTGCTGCAACTTGCCATTACGGATTAACTGCAATGAAAGGTTTTTCCAGTCGCTGATTTGATCGACACTGACAAATTCGGAAATCGGGCAGGCACCGTCAAATGCTTTGGCGCGCTCCCAAGGATGACCTTTATCTTTTAACTGCGCCTGCACATCACGAAGGGTTAAATCCAAACCCAGACCAACCGCCTGAATCGACTTCTCCGCCTGCTGCTCATCCGCCTGGCTCAGCGTTTCCCCAATTAATAACGCAATTTCCAGTTCGTGGTGCACACTGCCCTGATCCACTGGAATATTCAGTGTCTCGCCCATATCAACAACGGAACTGACGGGCTTCATAAACAGAATGGGTTGAGCAGGAATGGGATTGTTCAGCTCTTTGGCGTGTTCGGCGTAATTTCGCCCGACACACACAACTTTGCCAATGGTCGGTCCGGACTGAGCGTCACGGATTACAGGAGAAAATACAGCGGTCATAACAGCCCCCGAAAAATTGAGGCTGCAGTATAACCTATCCATTTTTCGTTTGGCGGTGATGGAGGCATCAGTGGTTACGAATCAGTTCACCCAGCTCGCGATTCATCTCAGCCGGATCTTCCAGGTTGTATTCCAGTAAGCGGCGCAAGGTTGTCATACTATCAAGGTCCATCGAATCAGATGCAAAACCAACAACGTCATCATCAATATGAACCAGCGAGCCTTCCATCTGAATGGTTTCGTTTTCTGACAATATCAGACTCACTCGCACGGTTTGCTCAAGGTGCCAGTTAACTCCCTCGGGACGTACCAACAAAATGCCGCGCAGGCTGATGTCCAGACAATGGGTTTCCAGGCGCTGCTCATGGGTGATCACCTGAACACGCTGAAAGAAGTGAACACGCTTAAACTGGCGCTGCTCCATGGAAATAAACTCTCAACTGATACCTCTGACTTAGGTTTAGCTGATTTAAGGGAATTAGCAAACGAGTGTTATGTATTGGAGGGAGATAATTAGAGCTATTTATCATTTAAGTACCGGTTATTTTTCTATCGCCGGATCTGTAGGCCATCCATGACCTTAGATCCTGACGCGGCGTGCCACCGCTGCTTTGGAAAAATAACCGATACTCAAATGTTTCTTTGTGCTTAACCTGCAACACAGATTACACGGCTTACGCCAGACGCTTGTACTTCATACGCTTAGGCTGAGCTTCGTTGCCGAGGCGTTTCTTACGGTCCGCTTCGTATTCGGTGTAATTACCTTCAAAGAAAGTGACCTTCGAATCCCCCTCATACGCCATGATGTGTGTCGCAATACGATCCAGGAACCAACGGTCATGGGATACCACCATCACAGAACCCGGGAAGGCTAACACCGCTTCTTCCAGAGCTCGTAAGGTTTCAACATCAAGGTCGTTGGACGGTTCGTCCAACAGCAATACGTTAGCGCCCTGCTTCAGCGTGTAAGCCAGCTGCAGACGACCACGTTCACCACCAGACAGATCACCCACGCGTTTTTGTTGATCGCCACCCTTAAAGTTAAAACGACCAATGTAAGAACGACTCGGATATTCTTTGCCGTTGATGTTCAGCATATCGTGGCCATCGGAAATGGCTTCCCAGACGGTCTTTGTGTCGTCCAGCTCATCACGCAACTGCTCAACAAATGCAAGATTTACAGTTTCGCCCATGACCACGTTACCGGAATCCGGTTGCTCAGTGCCGGCAATCATACGGAACAGCGTCGATTTACCAGCGCCGTTACCACCCACGATACCGACAATAGCTCCCGCTGGAACGGCAAAGCTCAGATCATCGATCAGCACGCGATCGCCAAATGACTTGGTCACGTTATGGAATTCGATCACCTTGTCACCCAGGCGTGGACCTGGTGGGATATAAATTTCGTTGGTTTCGTTACGGGTCTGGAATTCACGCGAGTTCATTTCTTCAAACGCCGCCAAACGCGCTTTGCTCTTCGACTGACGACCTTTGGCGCCCTGACGAACCCACTCCAGTTCGTGTTTTACCGCGCGAGCATGTGCTTCTTCCTGTTTCTTCTCTTGCTCTAAACGCTTTTCTTTCTGTTCCAACCAGGAGGTGTAGTTGCCCTGGTACGGAATACCATGACCACGATCAAGTTCCAGAATCCACTCAGCACAGTTATCAAGGAAGTAACGGTCGTGGGTAATCGCTACCACGGTACCTGGATATTCTTCCAGGAACTTTTCCAGCCAACCCACCGATTCCGCATCCAAGTGGTTCGTTGGTTCGTCCAACAGCAACATATCCGGTTTAGACATCAACAAACGGCATAACGCCACACGCCGGCGCTCACCACCGGATAACTTAGTCACATCCGCGTCCCATGGCGGTAGACGCAACGCATCAGCTGCAATTTCCATATGACGCTCAACATCGTGACCGCCCGCGGTCTCGATAATGGCTTCTAAACGACCTTGCTTCTTTGCCAAGGCATCGAAGTCAGCGTCCGGTTCGGCATAGGCCGCATACACAGCATCCAGCTCCGCTTTGGCGTTCATCAATTCAGACAAACCGTCTTCAACATTACCTTTGACGTCTTTATTTGGATCCAGCTCCGGCTCCTGCGGCAGGTAGCCGACATTTAACTCCGGTTGCGGCCGCGCTTCACCGATAAAATCGGTATCAACACCGGCCATGATACGCAGCAAAGTGGATTTACCCGCACCATTCAGACCCAAAACACCAATCTTGGCACCTGGAAAAAAGGAAAGAGAGATATCACGCAGAATCTGGCGCTTAGGCGGCACAATCTTGCCTAAACGGTTCATGGTAAATACGTATTGAGCCATCTGGTTTACCTGATAAATAATCTGAAAGAATAACGGCGCACGCTACTGAAAAGCGCCGCTTTTGGCAATGCAATCCTGTGATCATTATTACAATACGCCAGCTTTTTGATAACTTAACCGATACAATACCGAGCTACGCGTTCCTAAAATAGGTGTCTATACTGTGGACAGACTACTATCGGTAAGAACCTGACGTTGATGGACTTCTCTGCACCAGACGCCTCTTATAACAAAATCATCAAGCACTCGTCCGGCAGCTTGAATTTCCTTTTGTTTTTACTCAGCTCCGCCTTCCTGGTTATTGTGTTATTACACAATGCCTACAGCCAGTGGCAAAAAGAACAGCAACGTTTTGCTGATAGCCTGACACAAACGGTTAATAACTACGCAGACCAGGCCGGTTTATTGGCACAGGCTGGTTTGCATGCCAACAAAGTCTTTACCAACAGCCACACTCTGCAGCTGTCTGCATTTTTAAACGCACCAACTCCGGATAACGATGAGTTGTTGTGGCAGGATATGCTCAGCGCGTTTTTCAACATCACAGGCTTTTTCGTATACAGCCAAGATGGCCAATATCAGCGACATTACGGCGAACTGCTCAATCGTAATGAAATCGCCGAAATCAGTAATCGCACACAACCCGATATTGGCCCGGACGGGGTTTTCTCCTTACGTTATGGCAGTCGCGGTGGTTATTACATTTTTACCCGTTTCGAAATGGATAATCGCTCCTACAAACTGGTGATACGCCGCTCCTACAGTAAACTGTCAAATATTGTTTTTCAGGGTAATTTCCCAGGCTTTGAGTTAGCCATTATCGAACGCATCAGCGAGCAGATCTCGATCCGGGAACTTTATTACGCCGATTCGGACGCCCAGCCGAGTTTACGGGATGAAGAAAAGCAGCGCATTCTGGCGCGCGCTGAACTGGCTTATACCCCCTGGGATATCATCGCGTTGCCTGAGCCACAGCAACGCCAAGCCATTCTCTTGCAGTATCTCAGTCAGCCACTGCTGACCATGGCCATTTTCGCAACGCTGGCCTTCTTGCTTTGGAGTTACCTGCGCCGTACTGAAGAAAAATCGCTGCAGCTGGAATCTATTCGTCGTGAAACCGAGCGTCGTGCTGATAAGGCATTAATGTCGATCGATGAAGCATTGATCTCCACCGATGAATATGGACGGATCAACTACGCTAACCCTAAAGCCGCCGCTTTATTTCGCGAAAATGGCAGTCATGAATATCAGGGCTTACTGTTGCAAGATGTCTGGCCTGATAGTAAAGCACTGTGGAATCAGGACTATAACAACCTGGCTGCTAACCCGAATCAACCGCGTGACAGCCAATATCATCTGGTCGCTGATTTTGGCACTGAGCAGCGTATTTTCGGGCAAAGCTACAATCCACTTTATAACGGCAATACCATTGAAGGTGTGGTCTGGTTGCTGCGTGATATCACAGAGTCCGTCACCGCAACCCAGGCACTTACGGAAAGCCGCAGTCGCTACAAAGCGCTATTCGAGGAAGCAGGCGTCGCTCATTGTCTGTTAGATATGTCACGCTATCAAGGTGACCTGAGTGAGCTGTATTTAATCAATGCAAATGAGGCTGCCGTTACCTTATTCCAGTCACGTGATCGTAATCAGCTGCTGGGCGAATACCGTCAATTAATTGCTCACACCACCCATGAATTTCATAAAGGTATCGAACGTGCTCGCCTGCTGAAATTAACCACAACGGAATTCGAACTGCGACTACAAACCTTTCAGGGGAACAACCTTCATGTCTGGGCGCACTTAAGCATGCGCTCCGGCACCGACGGACTGGCGTTAATGACGTTACTGGATGTGACTGAGCGTAACCGGATTGTTGAAGAAACCTACGAGCGTGAGGCCTTCTGGAGTAAGGTTATGAATGCCATGCCCGATCTGGTTTATGTGGTCGAACCTGATGGGGGTAATAAACCAAGACTGGTATTCAGAAACCGCTCTCTGGCAGAAATGCTGGGCTACCCGGCAAATCACAGCGCCTGCAACAATTGGGTATCGTTGGTTGATGTCAGTGAAAGTGAAAACCTGGAACGAAACCTGTTAAACCTGACCACACTGGAAGATGGTGAAACAGCAGAATTCAGCGGTCGTTTTATCCATGCCGATGGCAGCGTACGGATGGTGAACTTTATCTGCACCAGCTTTTCACGCAGCGATGATGGTGCGGTAGAGAGTATTGTGGGTACCGCTCGTGACGTAACCGAGGATATTGAGCGCCAGGAACGTATTATCGACAGTGAACGTCGTTATCGTCTGCTTGCAGAAAATATGACCGATATTATCTGGGCCACCGACGCTGAACTGAATTTCAATTTTGTCAGTTCATCCGTAGAAAAAACGCTTGGCTATAAACCGGACGAATTGTTGCGTAGTGGCGTATTAGTCGTCTTCCGCCGCAGCGATATTCGTAAGCTGTTTAAGACACTGCGTCAGCACATTAAAATTGCTTTACATAGCCCAACCGCTGCGGCCGAGAAAAATGTCGTTATCCGCCAGGATATGAGAGCCAGCAGCAAGTTTGGTGAAGAAATTGTAATCGAAATCCGTGCCGGTTTACTCTGGAATGATCTGGGAGAACTGCAAGGGATCAGCGGTATCGCCCGCGACGTCACTGAAGCACGACAACTTGAACGCGAATTGCAACTGGCTGCCGAAGTATTCGAAAACTCCAACGAAGCTATTTTAATTATCGATCGCTCGATGAATATTGCCAGTACCAATAAAGCGTTCGAAAAAATCACTGGCTACGATCCGCAAACCATTATTGGCCAGACACCAGACTTTCTGATCTCACAGGATCGACACGACGTTGATTTCTTTGAAGAAATCGGTGAGGCATTAGTACATAACGGCTATTGGCAAGGCGAAATCTTCTATCAGCGCGATGATGGTGAAGTCCGGACTGGATGGGCGGGTGTCAGTGCTATACGTGATCATAACCGCGTTGTACAAAGTCTGATTATCATTATGTCGGACATCAGTGACCGCAAAGCCATTGAAGAGCGGATTCATAAACTGGCGTATTTTGATCCGCTGACAGGCCTGCCAAATCGCAGCCAACTGCACGAACAACTGGCCATTATGGTGGAACAGGCGAAACAGAATCAGCAGTCGGCAGCGCTGTTATTTATCGATCTCGACCGCTTTAAACCCATTAATGATTCCATGGGACACCCGGCCGGAGACCAGGTATTGAAAGAAGTTGCTGGTCGCTTAAGTCACTGCGTTAAAAAGCACGACCTGGTCTGCCGTATGGGTGGCGACGAGTTTACTGTAGCCATCAGCTCGCAACGCGACAGTGAATCCGCCGCCGACACAGCAGTTAAAGTTGGTGAGCGCATTTTGCATACCTTACATCAGCCATTTAAACTCGGTCAGCGTGAAGTTTTTATCAGCGCTAGTATTGGTATTTCGGTATATCCTAACGATGGCGATAGTGTGACAGAACTGCTTAAAAATGCAGATATGGCGATGTATCACGCCAAAGAACTGGGCCGTGATAATGTGCAGTTCTTTGATCAGAAGATGAATCAGAAAGCGGTCGAACTGCTGGAACTGGAAAATGATTTACGTCACGCACTAACGCGCGAAGAGCTGGAGTTATTCTTCCAGCCACAATATCTCAGCCACAACGCAACGGTGGTCGGGGCGGAAGCTTTACTGCGCTGGAACCACCACAACAAAGGCATAATTTCTCCGGGCGTATTTATCCCGATTATTGAAGATACCGGCCTGATTATTCCGATTGGTCAATGGGTGCTTGAACAGGCGTGCCTGAAATTTTCATCCTGGAAAAAACAAGGCATTCAGATTGAACGCATTGCCGTAAATGTCTCAGCACGTCAATTCAAACAATTAGACTTTATTCAGATTGTCGAAACCGCTATCAATAAAGCAGGTATTCGTCCCGGGCAGCTGGAGTTGGAATTAACCGAAAGTATCCTGATTGATGATCTTGAGCACACGCTGGACGTGCTGGCAGCATTGCGCGATATCGGCGTTCATACCGCCATTGATGATTTTGGTACCGGATATTCATCGCTCAACTATCTGAAACAATTCACCGTCGATACACTGAAAATTGATCAGAGTTTTATTCGTAACCTGCCCGATAACTCTGACGATGCTCAGATTACCCGAACCATCATTGCTATGGCCCATAATCTGGGCCTGGGTGTTATTGCAGAGGGCGTAGAAACCAAAGAGCAATTGCAATTCCTGCAACAGGAACAGTGCGAGGAAGTTCAGGGCTTTTATTTCAGTAAACCTTTACCAGAAACCGAATTCCTACAGAAACTGACAACAACAGAGAATGATCCGGGATGACCGCATCGATCATGTGTATCAATGACCCGAATTGCGACTGTAAAAGTGTATTCTGACCCGTTTTGCAATCCGTATAAACAGCGTGCTTCCCTACCATCAGATTCCCGACCATAAAAATAAATACAGGAATCACGATGAATAAAAAATCATTTTGTATCGCCAATTTTGTGCTGGCGACTGCATTATTGTCCGCATGCGGCAGCGATGATAACAATTCCAGCAGCAATGCAAACAACAACCAAAGCCAGGTTGATAGTCCGGTTTTTGCCACCAGCAGCTGTTTCTGGCAGGGACCTTATTCCATAGAAAACCCGAAGAGCAACTTTGCTTATCCGGATACCGGCGCAACCTACTGGAGTTCGCGCTATAAGTTGCCACAGGGTGCAACACTGAAACTCAAAGGTGACTTTCCTTTCGCACGTTATATGTCTCTCAATAGCTACAACAGCGCCGCAGCGCCGATGGACGCCATCAGCGATAGCAGCATCATTGCGAATCAGGGAGCCATAAACCCTTTTGTTAATGGTAATCAACGTGATGCCGAGCAGCGTGGTTATCAGTTGACCATTGCCGCTGGTTCACCACCACCAGAGCGCGCGACCAATACGCTCTATGATCACACCACTGACGATCAAGCCGTTTTACTGTACCGTGTGTATGTACCAGACAATGGCAAGTCAATGACGGGAGGGGTGAAATTACCCGAGCCAGAAGTTACATTGGCAAACAGTGGTGAAACTCTGACCGGCCAGGCACTTTGCGATGAGCTGGACAATGATCCCAATCTGCTACAGATTCCGCTAGTACCCGCCGGGCAATACGCCGCCCGAAAATTTAACCCCGCAAAAGAAATACCCGTGTGGCAAGCAGCTTATAATTTTACTTACAGCGTCGCCTGTAATTTCTTTGGCGGCTGTTATGGCGTTCCCGGTGTTGCAAAACCAGAACGTCAGGTGGGATGGTTTGCAAATTTAGACAACCAATATATGTCGTCTTTTATTGACCGCAGTATTAAACCCATTGCGGTCATACGGGGAAAAATTCCGGCAGTTCCGCAAACATTAGAGGGAACAGATACCTTTGACACCGACGATGCGCAGCTGCGTTACTGGTCGATCTGCCAGAATGAATATTACTCGCAGAAAGTGACGCAATGTTTATACGACGAACAAATCACCATTAATCCGGATGGTAAGTTCACTATTGTCACCAGCTGGGAGCAGGATCGACCTGAAAATGCTACCAAAGAATGCGGTATCGAATATCTGAAATGGTCAGAAAGTGGTGACGGTTTTTCGTTGATTCCAGGCAAGCAGAACAGCATTAACGACGGCCTGCTGATTATCCGCAATATGCTGCCGATGAATGGTTTCAATAAAACCGTACAACAAACGGCAACGCCCGGCGATGAAGCACAAGTAATGGCAGAGTTTCTACCTGAAGTTACGTATTACACTCAGCAGGAATTTGAAGCCCTTGGCTGTGATGCTTACAACTCCCTGTAAACAAAAACCCTCGCTGTTAATAACCCTTGCACAGCAAGGGCAATGACAGTGAGGAATCGTCGTCAACCAGATTTACCCGCAGCGAAATTGCTGCGGTGTTTTTCCGAACCATTGGCGAAAGGCTTTAAGAAACTGGCTTTTTGCTTTGTAACCCAGCAAAAATGCCAGCTTTTCTGACGTCATACCTGGCTGGTGAATGTATTCTTTTACCCGTTGCTGGCGTACTTCCAGTAACAACTGATGGTAACTGACCTGGTCTTGTTTTAAGCGCCGCTGCAAACTGCTCACACTTAAATTCATGATGCTGGCGATGTTATCTCGGGTGGGTTCTATCACGCCCAGTATCGTGTTTAATAACAGCCGGATACGCTCGGAGTAATTTAAATCCGGAAATTGTTTCTCGTGCAGATGAATAACCGGCGATAACAACAAAGGCAGCGACATCACTTCCTGTTGCGGTTGGAGTTGATATATGAGTTGTGTCTGATCCGACGCAAAGTCTGGCAAACAGTCGAAGCACTGCAGGTACATATCGTAATTCAATGCATCCGGCACATGAGAAAAACGCACCACATCGGGCATACGTTGATTGAAATGGGCTACCAACCTGACCAGACCATAAACCGCTCCTTCAACCTGGTGGTAGCTGACGATGTCTGGCATACGTGGGCTGAAAGTCATACAAATACCTTCACGCTGATGACACACATCAACCGCCACCACTTCCGACAGTACCTGAAAGTATCGCCCGGTTATATGCAATAAAACTTCCACAGGAAGCGCCAGTTGCTGTTGTTGCAGCGGCCTTATCACCTGTTGGATTGCCCGACCCAGTGAGGTAATGCGGATATCAATCAGATCGATCACGGCCAGGCCAAGATTTGCCTCTTGTGCCAACTCAGCTGCCAGTCGGACTTCGCGGGTAATAATCTCCAGCGGCACACGATCACTGGTGTACTCATCAAGGTTGACGTATTGCGATTCCAGTTGAGGAATCAGCGCATTTTTATTATTTTTTCCTGCCCATATGCGAAACCCGACACGATTCGCCATCACGGTTTGCTTATGCACAGTCACTGCTGTTTTTTTCATCGTTCCATGCTAACAAGCCGACACCACTGGAACTGTTTCGAAACGTAACCCGCCGATATCAATTCAGGGGTTAGTCAAAAATTCTCTTATTTTTCCTGACTATTTCGACAGGATATTCATGATTTTGTATGAATCACGATTGCTTTGATTATGATGGTATTTCAAGTGCCAGAAGCCGGACTTTCAGGTAAAATGCCGCCCTCAAAATTATTCACCTAAGTCTTGTTGACATAAAAGTCACACTCACATGAGGAATAGCCGAATGTTTACCCGTGATATGAACATTGCCGATTTCGACCCAGCCGTATGGGAAGCGATGCAAGCGGAAGACGCGCGTCAGGAGCACCACATCGAACTGATCGCTTCTGAAAACTACACCAGCCCTCGCGTGATGGAAGCTCAAGGCTCTCAGCTGACTAACAAGTACGCCGAAGGCTACCCAGGCAAGCGCTATTATGGTGGTTGTGAACACGTCGATGTGATCGAGCAACTGGCAATCGATCGTGCCAAAGAACTGTTTGGCGCACCTTACGCCAATGTTCAGCCACACTCAGGTTCGCAGGCAAACGCCGCAGTTTACATGGCGCTGTGCAAGCCCGGCGATACGATTCTGGGTATGAGCCTGGCACACGGTGGTCACCTGACTCACGGTGCATCGGTATCGTTCTCAGGTCGAATCTACAACGCGGTTCAGTACGGCCTGAATCCGGAAACCGGTGAAATCGATTACGCCGAAGTTGAACGTCTGGCGCAAGAACACAAACCCAAAATTATCGTTGCTGGCTTCTCAGCCTATTCTCGTGTCGTTGACTGGAACAAGTTCCGCGAAATTGCCGACGCTGTAGGGGCCTATCTGTTCGTAGATATGGCCCACATTGCAGGTCTGGTTGCTGGTGGTGTTTACCCGACGCCGGTTGGCATCGCTGATGTTGTCACCACCACAACCCATAAAACTCTGCGCGGACCTCGCGGTGGCCTGATTCTGGCGAAAGAAGACGAAGAACTGAACAAGAAGCTGAACTTCGCAGTATTCCCTGAGTCTCAGGGCGGCCCGCTGATGCATGTCATTGCTGCCAAAGCCGTTTGCTTCAAAGAAGCCATGTCTGAAGACTACAAAGCCTACCAGGCCCAGGTTGTTAAAAACGCTCAGGCAATGGCAGAAACCTTTATCAGCCGCGGCATCAACGTCGTTTCTGGCGGTACCGACGACCACCTGTTCCTGGTTGATCTGATTGGTAAAGAGTACACAGGTAAAGACGCTGACGCCGCTCTGGGTCGCGCTAACATCACAGTGAACAAAAACTCTGTTCCGAACGATCCTCGTTCTCCATTTGTTACTTCCGGCCTGCGTATCGGCTCTCCGGCAGTGACCAGCCGTGGTTTCAAAGAAAACGAGTGCAAAGCCCTGACAGACTGGATTTGTGATGTACTGGACGCTCTGGAGAATGGTAATTCAGAAGCCGTCGAAGCCGAAGTGAAGAAGAAAGTGGTTGAACTGTGTACCGAGCTGCCGGTATACAAATAAGCCACTGAAGATCGGATCAATATCATTGATCAGACAAGCGCCCCGTTGATGTCGTCAGCGGGGCGTTTTTACTTTCTGTCGCGAGGCTCGCCTGATTGCGTAATTTCCCGAATGGAAAAATCCCACGGTAGCCCTTAGGGTTTAACCCTCTGACGTTTGGAAATTGTTATGTGGACCATTGGTGCCAGCCGAGTACAGTCACTCGAATCACAGCCTCACCGACATCACCATCATCACCATCAGGTGGTGTTGGGATTAACCGGTGAGGTCTGGTTTGATCTGCCACCGGATCAGCAACTGCATTTTGGTCCGGGGTTTGGTTGTCTGGTGCCGAGTAATTGCGATCATGCTTTTTACGGCGAGGGCAACAATACGGTGGTGGTAATCGACGTCAGCGGCCATGACGGTTCCAACCATTTGATCGATGCTGGTTTGTTTGATCAGCTGTTTGCTCAGCCACGTTTTATCGAGCTGGATGATAACCTCAGATCGCTGGTGAGATGCCTGGCCAAGGAACTCACACAACGTCCACTCGATGTGCAATTGCAGCAACACGTCAGTGGGTTATTGCTCCACAGTTTATTTCACCGCATTGCAACTTATCGCCAGTTCGCTCCCGGTACGTCCAGCCGTATCGACCTGGCAATGCTCGACCAGCTGATTGCCGAACGGCTGACGGAAAAACTCAGTGTTGAAGAACTGGCGAACGCCTGTCACATGAGTGCCAGCCAGTTTCATCTGCGCTTTCGCCAGCTCACCGGTATGACTCCCTATCAATACATCCTGCAGCAACGGGTGCAACAGGCAGCCTGGCTGCTGGAAAACTCTTCAATGGCAATCAGTGCGGTCGCCGCCGATACCGGTTTCGCCAATCAGAGTGCATTGAATCATGCCATCAAAGCCCGCTTCGAACTCTCCCCCGGGCAGCTTCGCAATCAGCGCAAACACCAGCATTCGCTTTAGACTAACCGTGAGCGTTGCGAATAAATTCGCACCAAAACCGTAGTTTTTGACAAAACCGCCAGATTTTTAAACAAGTTTTTGCACCGCCTCATCCCGTAACCTTGATCGACGGGTTAATACACTTCCTGTTCGTATAACGACAGAACAACAAAAACGGGTGCGCAAGATGAGCGACTTTGATGCAGCGGTACTGTTTGCAGACCACTCCCAGATGACCGCCGATGACTGGTTTAACGTGATCGAAAAGCAATACGCGGTTGATGAAGACAGTTACATGTCGCAACTGGTGGCACAGGCTGAAGGCAGCGATGACCCTGCCGCACAAAGCGAGTTCCGTCATAAGAGCGAGATGCGCGCGCGTACAATGGTGGAAGTGATCCGCGCCGATGGCGATGTTGCTCATGCGGTGGATAAGTTATTACAGGAATACAGTCTGGATAACGAAGAAGGCGTTGTTCTGATGTGTCTGGCGGAAGCGCTGATGCGTATTCCGGATTCCGAAACGGCTGATGCGCTGATTCGTGACAAGCTGTCGGCAGCCGATTGGGACGAACACATGGGTCGTTCCGATTCTTTGTTAGTGAACGCCTCCACCTGGGGCCTGATGCTTACCGGTAAAATCACCGCCATTTCCAATCGCGAAACATCGGCGGGCAACTTGTTAAGTGGTTTAATTCAGCGCGCTGGCGAGCCTGTGATTCGCGCCGCGATGAACCAGGCTATGAAGATCATGGGCAAACAATTTGTCCTGGGTCGCAGCATCGACGAAGCCATTAAAAACAGCAAAGGTTACCGCGCCAAAGGTTACACCTACTCATTTGATATGCTTGGCGAAGCGGCCTTTACCGACGCCGATGCCGAACGCTATTTTGTGTCATACCGCAATGCCCTGCGAACGCTTGCCAAAAGCAAAGGCAACAAAGACTGGCGTGACGACCGGCCAGCACCCAGTATTTCGATTAAGCTATCGGCTTTACATCCGCGCTATGAGGAATCCCACCAGCACCTGGTGATGAAGGAACTGGGCGCCAAAGTCGAAAGCCTCGCAGAAGAAGCACGGCAGCATGATATTGCTCTGACCATTGATGCCGAAGAAGCCGACCGTCTGGAATTATCCCTGCGTCTGTTCCGTCAGGTGTATCAGAGTCCGGCGGTGAGAGGCTGGGATAAGTTCGGCTTGGTGGTCCAGGCCTACTCCAAGCGCGCCACGGCGGTGCTGGGGTTCCTTAATGCGCTGGCAGCAGAGCAAGGCGATGAAATTCCGGTTCGTCTGGTCAAAGGCGCCTATTGGGACAGCGAAATTAAACATGCGCAGCAATTAGGCCTGGCCGATTATCCGGTGTTCACCCGCAAAGAAAACTCCGATGTTTCTTATCTGGTGTGTGCCCGTTACCTGCTGAGTGAAACGACTAAGGGTAACATCTACCCGCAGTTCGCTACTCACAATGCCCACACCGTTGCCAGCGTTGCTGAACTGGCACAACAGAATCCGGGCCGGGCGTTTGAGTTCCAGCGCTTACACGGTATGGGTGACGCACTCTACGACCGCCTGTTGAACGACGACAAGATTAATGTACGCATCTATGCGCCGGTCGGTGCACACAAAGACCTGCTGCCCTACCTGGTACGACGTCTGCTGGAAAATGGCGCAAACTCCTCCTTTGTTCACCGTTTGGTGGATGCCGAAACACCGGTATCACAATTGGTGCAATCGCCGGTGGCTCAGGCCAGCCGTCATGCCTCTTTCCGTAACCCGCATATTCCTCGTGCTGCTGAGGTCTTCGCTGATCGTCGCAATTCTCAGGGATACAACCTGTCAGTGGCATTTGAGCGCGAACCACTGCTGGCGAGTATTCGTAGCTTCGACGACAAACAATGGCATCAAGCCTCATTGATTGCTGGCAAAGACGCCCACGGTGACGATATCCACAGTGTCTTCAGTCCATACGATCGCAGCAAAAAAGTGGGGGATGTGATCTGGGCATCGGCTGAGCAAGCCCAGCAGGCACTCACCATCGCCGATAACGCCTGGTTCGACTGGAACCGTACCCCGGTGGTTGAGCGTGCCACCTGCCTTGAGCGCATGGCTGATCTGATGGAGCAACACACCGACGAACTGATGGCACTGTGTGCCCGCGAAGCCGGTAAAACCCTGCAAGACAGCATTGACGAAGTGCGCGAAGCCGTCGACTTTTGCCGTTATTACGCGCAACAGGCACGCGACGGTATGCAACTGCCAACCCGGCTGCCAGGGCCAACAGGGGAAAGCAACGAACATTATTATGAAGGTCGTGGTGTATTCCTGTGCATCAGCCCATGGAACTTCCCATTGGCGATCTTTATCGGTCAGGTGGCCGCTGCTTTGGTTGCGGGCAACACGGTGCTGGCAAAACCAGCGGAATCAACCTCATTAATCGCCGGTCGCGCCGTTAAGATGCTTCATCAAGCAGGTGTCCCGGGTGATGTTGTGCAACTGCTGTGTGGCTCTGGTGCCACCATTGGTAATACTCTGGTGCCGGATTCACGCATCACAGGCATTGCTTTCACCGGTTCGACTGAAACCGCACAACATATTAACCGCACGCTGGCGGCACGCGATGGCGCACTGGCAACCTTTATCGCCGAAACCGGCGGTCAGAACGCCATGATCGTGGACTCCACCGCACTGCCAGAGCAGGTGGTCGCCGATGTCATGGATTCCGCTTTCGCATCCGCAGGTCAACGCTGTTCAGCGCTGCGGGTTCTGTGCGTACAAGAGGATATTGCAGAGCGCATTATCGAATTGATCGACGGCGCATTGCAGCGCATCGAAATGGGCAATCCACAAGATTACAGCTGCGACTGCGGTCCGGTCATCGACGAACGTGCGCGCAGCGGCTTGCTGAATCATATTGAACGCTGGCGCGCTGCCGATCGCGTGCTGGCTGAAGCACAATTACCAGAGCAGGCGGCTAACGGTTATTACGTTGCTCCGGTTGCCATTGAAATCAGCGATATCGCCGACCTGGGCCGCGAACAATTTGGTCCGGTACTGCACGTACTGAAATACAAAGCCAGCGAACTGGATCAATTAATAACCAGTATTAATGCTACCGGGTATGGCCTAACGCTGGGTATCCACAGCCGTAATGAAGCCACGGCCGCTTATATCGAAAGCCGCGTCAGGGTGGGAAACTGTTACATTAATCGCAATCAGATTGGCGCCGTAGTGGGTGTGCAGCCGTTTGGTGGTCGTGGTTTATCCGGCACCGGTCCGAAAGCCGGTGGCCCTAACTATCTTAAGCGGTTTGCCACTGAACGAGTCCGTACCATCAACACCACTGCCGTTGGTGGCAACGCAACGTTGCTATCACTGAATGCTGATGATTAACGGGTCTGTTAATGAATAAAAAGACGACGCCTCGCGTCACCCAAAACTGAGCCGCTTTGGCGGTTCATTAACTATAAAAACGACACAGAAAACTAAAACACTCAGGAGTGCAGCATGGACATTAACGTATCAACGCTGATTACTTTTATTGCCTACCTCGGAGCAATGCTCTGGATTGGTTTGTGGGCTTATCGTAAAACCAACGATTTATCCGATTATATTCTTGGTGGCCGTTCTCTCGGTGCCTGGCCCTCGGCGTTATCCGCTGGTGCTTCCGATATGTCTGGCTGGCTGTTATTAGGTATGCCGGGTTATGCCTACGCAGCAGGCTGGGAAGCATCCTGGCTGGCCGGAGGTCTATTGTTGGGTACATACCTGAATTGGCTGATCGTCGCGCCTCGTTTACGTGAATACTCCGAAGCGGCCGGAAACAGCCTGACGTTACCGCAATATTTCAGCAACCGCTTTGGCGATAGAGTACTCATTCGCTCGATTGCCGCCTTCTTCATCCTGCTGTTCTTCCTGTTCTACACCAGCTCCGGTCTGGTTGCCGGTGGTAAGTTATTTGAAACCGTATTTGGTCTGGATTACACCATCGCCGTAACCGTAGGCACCATCGCCGTTGTATCGTACACCTTCTTTGGCGGATTCCTGGCGGTATCCTGGACTGATCTGGTGCAAGGTCTGTTAATGGCAGCCGCTCTGATTATAGTACCGATTGCGGCGTTTACCGCGGTGGGCGACGGTCCCGGTGCGCTGATGGCGGCAAAAAATCCGGAAATGTTGGATGCCTTTACCAAAGCGGATGGCACTGCTCTGGGTCTGATGGGGATTGTCTCTCTCGCCGCCTGGGGACTGGGTTACTTCGGTCAGCCGCATATTCTTGCACGCTTTAAAGCCATAAAAAGTCGTGACGACATTGCGCAGGCCCGCCGGATTGCAGTGACCTGGACTTTTATTGGTCTGGTCGGTGCTTCACTGGTTGGTGTTGCTGGTATTGGTTACTTCGATACACCACTGGCCGATTCCGAAACCGTATTTATGGATCTGGTACAGGCACTGTTTCATCCGCTGGTAGCCGGTATTTTATTGGCGGCGATTCTGGCCGCTATTATGTCGACGGCCGATTCTCAGCTGCTGGTATCGTCTTCTGCGCTGACGGAAGATTTCTATAAAGAACTGATCAACAAAGACGCCGACGATGCCCTGCTGGTTAAAATCGGTCGCTTCGCGGTAGCCGGTATCGCGGTGATTGCCTGGGCATTGGCATTGAATCCTGACAGCTCAGTACTCGGCCTGGTGTCATACGCCTGGGCTGGCTTTGGTGCTGCGTTTGGCCCAGCGGTGATTTTGTCGTTGTTTTGGTCGCGAATGAACCGTCTGGGTTGTCTGGCCGGTATTCTGGTCGGTGGTATCACCGTTGTGGTCTGGAAGCAGCTCAGCGGCGGTATATTCGATGTTTATGAGATTGTACCGGGCTTTATTTTCGCCACGATAGCCATCGTTGGTGTAAGCCTGGCCACTCCCGCTCCTGAGCAGGAATTGCTGGAAACTTTTGACAAAGTAAACGGTTAATTCCCTCTTTGCGGCCCAGCCTTCCGGGGCTTGGGTCGCTTTTTTATGCCCGGCTCCAGGGCATAACCTCGCCCTGCTTTCCTCTCAATAACGCTGATATCAACGATTATTGACTTAAATATCCGTCCCACCATGCTGCCACAATTCTGAAATAGAATCTCGTTCTGCTGAAACAGCCAAGCGGTAAAAAATGTTAGCGCCAATTACTCGATCAGGCTGACGAAAAAATGAACATACCAATGCGTTTGATACGGAAAAATATACGCCTGTCGCAACCTGAGTAATGGCAACACATTATCTTACTGAAAAGACGCAACAGTCTGTTACTTTGCTTCCAGGTTTCAAACTGACATAAATCACCTAAGCTAACAGGATATTACCATTCACGAATTCCTGCTTTATGGAGGGATTATGAAACAAGCAATCGCCCTGTGTTTTATCGCTCTGCCATTATTTTCTGCTGCAGAACAACCATCAGCCTGGCGCGCTGGCGGGGGCGTTAATTTTGTATTTATCGAACCGACTTCCGCTTACTCCCGTTCTGAGGAAGATTGGCAAAAAGCAATACACGCCAGTCTGGACTACAGCCACAACCAACACCTGATGGCGCGCTTCATGCTGTATCGCTTCGATGCGACAGTTAATGACGATATCCGCGGCTGGGGCAGCGAAGTGCAGCTACTGGCAGGATTTAATCTGAATGGATTTGGCGCCCGGATTTATAGCGGTCCGGTAGTATTTCGTGAAAGCCGAAAAGATAAAACCGCAATTCATGACCAACACCGAACATTCTCCGGTACCGGGTGGAGCACTGGCATCGGTTATCAATGGCAACGATGGTCGTTTGATTTATCCGCCACCCTTCGCGATAACTCAGATTACGTCGATTATTACGAAGAGAAAAACGTCTCTCTCGAAGACGACGAGGTCTGGACGACCATCACCAATGCCACTGTGTCTTACCAGCTGTAATTCGGAAGGTTTGTTATGAAAAAACGATTAGCAATAGCCATCATGGCTCTGGGATTATCGGCGTGTCAGGAAAGTCCGGAAGAACGCCCTGTCGAACGTGACTTCGATGAGTCGACATTTGTCAGTTCAAATCTGCCAATAGCCATCATTCAGACCAATGAGCTGACGATACCGGATGAGCCGAAAATTCTGACGAAATTTACGCTGATTAATGCCCCGGATAACGTCAACAGACCCGACGACATCAACAACCTCGACTATGGCCAGGACGAAGCACACCGTTATGCCGGTATCGAGTTACGTGGTTTTGGTTCCCAGAGTTTCGAGAAACAACAATATGGTCTGGAATTGTGGACGGCGGCAGATGGTACCAGTCTGGCCGGTTACGCTATTGGTACCACCGAAGATACTCTCGATGACGCCGAAGCTCTGGAAGACCAGGAAACCGAATTACTCAACATGGCCGAAGAAGAAGACTGGATACTTTACGCGCCTTACTCCGACAAAAGCCTGATGCGTAATGTTCTTGCCTACGACTTAGCTGCCGACATTTCTGGTTTATGGCAGCCTAAAACTGAATTTATTGAAATGTTTTTCAGCGATGAAAATAACAAGCTGGACTATCGCGGCGTTTATATTCTGACCGAGAAGATCAAGCGTGACAGTGGTCGTATCGATATCAACAAGCTGAAAGACGACGAAATCGAAGGCGAGGATTTAACCGGTGGATACATACTGGAACTGACACCAACCCAGCGGGTAGCAAGCGATGACGTGGCGTTTTCCACCCGCGACACAAAAATGGTTATTGCCTATCCCAAACCCAAAGATATTCAGCCAGAACAAATTGCTTATATCAGTAATTACACCAACCAGTTTGTTGATGCTCTGTATGGAGCTAACGCTGAAGACGATGCCACCGGTTACACTAATTTTATTGAGCTGAATTCCCTGGTGGACTACTTTTTGATTCACGAGTTGTTTAAAAACCGCGATGGATTTTACGCCAGTGCCTATTTCCACAAGGATAAAAACAGCAAATTAGTGGCCGGTCCGGTTTGGGATTTTAATTTATCATCGGGCAACGACACTCGTGCAGCTAACGTCAACTTGTCACCATCCGGCTGGTTCTACCGTGATAAATGGGTCGCTGAACGGCTCTATAACAGTGCCAAATTTGTCAACGCCTTTAAATCCCGCTGGCTTGAACTGCGCAACAGTATACTGAGTAACAACGCGCTGAATCAGCGCATTGATGATGAGTTCGCCAAACTGAACCAGGGAGCCGCCGCACGTAACTTCGAGAAATGGGACATTCTGGGAAAATTCATTCAGGGCAATCAGATTCCCGATTCCCAGAGCCACCGCGAAGAAGTGGAGTACATGCGCACTTGGTTACTCAACCGTTTGGCATGGATTGATAGTAATATCGGTAACCTCTGACGCAGCCCGGCAGGCAGCAACCAACAGCGGTGTGGACGAAGCCCGGGGCCACTGTTGGTACTGGCGTCAATGCCCCAAATCGAGTAAAATCGCGCAACTTTTGGTCAGCCCATGTCGGGTTGACGGTTATATAAGTAAGCTCTTTACCAGTTATGCGTTGCCCGTTTTGTTCACATCCGGATACCAAAGTTATTGATTCACGTCTGATTGCAGACGGCGAACAAACGCGTCGTCGTCGCGAATGTATCAGTTGCGGTGAACGTTTCACTACTTTTGAAAGCGCAGAACTGCTCATGCCTCGTATCGTCAAACAAGATGGTACCCGCGAACCCTTTGATGAAGCCAAACTCTGCTCTGGTATCCAACGCGCATTGGAAAAACGTCCGGTAGGCGTCGAAGCCGTTGAATCCGCGGTATCACGTATCAAGCATGATCTTCGTACTACCGGTGAACGAGAAATCGACAGCCGTGTACTGGGTGAATGCGTTATGAATGAGTTACGTCAGCTGGATCAGGTTGCCTACGTGCGCTTTGCCTCAGTTTACCGCTCGTTTCAGGACGTTTCAGAGTTTCAGGCAGAAATTGAACGCATGGCTGATAAGTCAAACCAGTCCCGCGAGAAAGATACATGAGCCGCGACCAGGTCTACATGGCAAGAGCGTTAAAGCTCGCGCGTTTGGGAATGTACTCCACCAGCCCTAATCCACGGGTGGGCTGCATACTGGTAAAAGATGACGAAATTATCGGCGAAGGCTGGCATCAGAAGGCCGGTGAAGGTCACGCTGAGGTGAATGCCCTGAGAGCCGCCGGCGACAAAGCCGAGGGGGCAACTGCCTACGTCACGCTTGAACCCTGCTCCCACTTTGGCCGCACACCGCCTTGTGCCCAGGGACTCATCAATGCCAAAGTGGCGCGCGTTGTCGGAGCGATGACCGACCCGAATCCTCAGGTTGCCGGGCGCGGTTACAGCATGTTGCGTGAAGCCGGTATTGACGTCGTTGAATCCTGTCTGCAAGACGAAGCTGAGGCCATCAACATTGGTTTTATTCAACGGATGCGCAGCGGCTTACCCTATGTTCGTGCAAAACTGGCGCACAGCCTTGATGGTCGCACTGCGATGGCCAGTGGTGAAAGCCAGTGGATCACCGGAGCGCAAGCGCGCCGGGATGTTCAGCGTTTACGGGCCCGCTCCTGCGCCATTGTGACCGGGGTTGATTCGGTATTAATCGATGACCCATCTATGACCGTCCGCCCAGCCGAAAGCGGTATTCAACAGGAAGTACGTCTCTGGCGTCAGCCACTGCGTGTTGTCATTGATGGTGAAAATCGCTTAACCGCAAAAGCTAACTTGCTGAAACAACCTGGCGACATTCTCATTGCCACGCGGTCTGAACCCGCAATCAAACCATCACGACCTGCCGGTAGCGGCGCGTTGAACTATTGGGTATCACCACCAACCGTCAACGGCAAAGTCGACCTGAATGCTCTGGTTCGTTATCTGGGTGAACAGGGAAATAACGAAATTTTGCTGGAGAGTGGTGCCCGGCTTACCGGCGCTTTTGCCGCCCAAAACCTGATTGATGAGCTGGTGTTGTATTGTGCTCCAACCCTGCTGGGGAGAAGCGCCAGACCACTGCTATCATTAGATTTCAGTGAAATGAAACAGCAAATTCGCTGGCACTGGGAAGACGTGCGTATGGTGGGTAACGACCTGCGTTTAACACTGACTCCTGAACAGAATGATAAGACGGCCTCCGTCGCAGAAGAGGCAACAGAAAAGTAAATGTTTACCGGAATTATTGAAGCCGTTGGCTCTGTGGCCAGCGTCGAAAACAAACAAGGTGATTTACGCCTGAGTATTCACACCGGATCACTTGATCTGGCGGATGTAAAACTGGGTGACAGCATTGCAACTAATGGTGTGTGCTTAACCGTGGTAGCACTACCTGGGGATGGCTTTGTTGCTGATGTATCCCGCGAATCCCTGGCACACACTCAGATTGGCGCCTGGACCAAAGGCTCTGCCGTTAATCTGGAAAAAGCCATGATGCCGAGCACACGCATGGGTGGCCACATCGTCACCGGTCATGTGGATGGTCTGGGTACCATAAAAAAGCGTAACGCAGATGCACGCTCCATTCAGTTTGTGATTGAACCGCCGGCGCATCTGAAAAAATACATCGCCGCCAAAGGCTCGATCACCGTTGATGGTGTCAGCCTGACGGCCAATGCCCTGAACCCCAATGGTTTTGAGCTGAATATTGTTCCGCACACCGCGGAAGAAACAACCCTGTACGCCGCCAAAGAAGGTCAGCAGGTTCATCTCGAAGTTGATATTATCGCGCGTTATTTAGAACAGCTGTTGACCGGTGGTAAAGACCAACCAGCTACATACAACGCTGCCCAAGCTGAAAAAAGCAGTATCGACCAGGCTTTCCTGGCGAGAAACGGTTTCTGGAAATAGGTGAGCAACATGCCCCTGAATAAGATTGAAGACATTATTGAAGATATCCGCAACGGTAAAATGGTTATCCTGATGGATGACGAGGACCGTGAAAATGAAGGTGACATCATCATTGCTGCGGAAAAAGTAACCCCTGAAATCATCAACTTTATGGCGACGGAAGCCCGTGGTCTGATCTGCTTAACCTTAAGTGGTGAGCGTTGCGATTTCCTGGGCTTACCGGCGATGGTGACAGGCAATGGCGCAAAATTCTCCACCCCCTTCACGGTATCCATTGAAGCGGCTGAGGGTGTAACCACCGGTATTTCCGCCGCCGATCGTGCCCGCACGATCCAGGTAGCAGTTGATGCCAGTAGCAAGCCAGAAGACATTGTTCAGCCGGGACATATTTTCCCGTTGCGCGCCCGTCCGGGCGGTGTACTGAGCCGTGCTGGTCATACAGAAGCCGGTTGCGATTTAGCCCGTCTGGCGGGTCTGACTCCATCGTCTGCCATCGTTGAAATTATGAATGCCGATGGCACCATGGCGCGCCGCCCTGATCTGGAAGTATTTGCTGAAAAACACGGTATCAAAATCGGCACTATTGCTGACTTGATTCACTACCGTATCGCCAACGAAAAAACCGTTGAGCTGACGACTAAAGAGGCTGTTCACACTGAATTTGGTGAATTCCAGCTGCATACTTTCCGCGACAACATTCAGAATGAAACCCATATCGCCTTAACCATGGGTGATATTTCGGAACAAGACCCAACGCTGGTTCGTGTACAAACGACCAACACACTGCGCGACGTGTTAGGTATCCGTAAAACCGAATCCGAAAGCTGGTCATCCACCAAAGCTATGGCAAAGATTGCCGAAGAAGGTAAAGGCGTTCTGGTACTGCTTTCTGCAGGCCAGCAAGAAAATATTTGCGACAGCATGGATCAGCATTTTGGCCGTGTCCGCCCACAACGCAGTCCGAATACCGATAGCTCAGGTGCGTTCCTGACGATTGGTACCGGCTCACAAATTCTGCGCGATCTCGGTGTTAAAAAGATGCGCCTGTTAAGCAGTGAAACCAGATACGCAGGTCTGTCTGGCTTCGACTTGGAAATTGAAGAATATTTGCCCTACTCAGAATAAATCGCTGATTAACGAGCGGCAGATAAAAACTATTAATTCAGATATTGAATATGTTAGAGAGTAAAACCATGAGCTTAGAAATTATCGAAGGTGATTTAACTCCAAACGACGGTAAATACGCCATTGTTGTAGGTCGTTGGAATGCATTTGTTGTAGAGAGTTTGCTGGAGGGTGCGGTTGATTCTTTGACTCGCCACGGTGTTGATATCGAGAACATCACAGTTATCCGTGTTCCGGGTGCAATGGAAATTCCGCTGGCGACCAAAAAAGTGGCTGATAGTGGCAAGTACGATGCCATCATCACTCTGGGTGCCGTTATCCGCGGAGGTACACCACACTTCGAATACGTTTCTGCCGAGTGTACTAAAGGTTTGGGTCAGGTTTCTTTACAGTCCGGAATCCCGGTTTCTTTCGGTGTTCTGACTGTTGATTCTATCGAACAGGCTATCGAACGCTCAGGTACAAAAGCAGGTAACAAAGGCGAAGAAGCTGCAATGTCTGCCTTTGAAATGGTTAATCTGATCAAAGCTCTGGAGGCGTAAGCCAGATGGCCAGCACTCCCGGTAACCCAGCCGCCCAGGGCAACCACTCTGGCGGTAAAAAAACCAGCCCGGCCGCTCGTCGTAAAGCACGACGTTTTGCCGTACAAGCCATTTACCAATGGCAGTTGGCTGGTGCAAATTTGGCAGCAATTGAGGCTGAATTTCGTACCGACAACGACATGAGCAAAGTGGATCTGGAGTACTTCCACGATATTCTGCATGGAGTGCCGCGTGAAAAGTCCGAGCTGGACAAAAAAATCGAACCTCTGCTGGATCGCCGTTTAGACGAATTAACCCCGGTCGAGTTAGCGATTTTACGTCTGGGTGCTTATGAAATGGTTCATCGCATCGACGTACCTTACAAGGTCGTCATTAACGAATCGGTTGAATTAGCGAAAACCTTTGGCGCCACCGATGGTCACAAATACGTAAATGGTATTTTGGATAAACTTGCCCAGCGTGATCGTATGGTGGAAATTCGCGGCCCAAGAGCGAAAAAGTCCTGATTCTGCGCAACCAATTCTGAATAATTGGACTGATTATGAGTAAAAAAACCGAAGATGTTTCCTCACCAAACATCGGCGAATTCGAAATAATTCGCCAGTTTTTTTGCTCAGACTTTCCCTCCTCACCTGATACCGTTATTGCCATTGGCGACGACGCATCCGTTGTAACACCGCCAGCGAATACTGAGCTGGTACAGAGTATTGATACTCAAGTAGTTGATGTGCACTTCCCGGCAGCAGCCCCTGCTCATTTAATTGCTCAGCGTGCCCTGCGTTGCGCAGTCAGCGATCTGGCAGCGATGGGAGCATCACCCCAAGGGTTTCACCTGGCGCTGACTCTGCCGCAGTCTGACGTCGACTGGTTAAAAGCGTTTTCTGATGGATTAAAACAAGCTGCGCAGCAATTAAATATCGCATTAATTGGCGGCGATACGACCCGTGGCAAACAGCTGGTTATTTCGGTTGCGGTACAAGGCTGGATTCCGAAAAACAGCGATGGCAGCAGTCAGGCACTCATACGCAGTGGCGCACAGAACGGCGATATTATTTGTCTCTCCGGCCCCCTAGGTGCAGCTGCACTCGCTTTGCCAGCCGTATTGAAGAACCCAGCTGATACTTCAGGTTATGCGCAACACTATTACTTCCCACAGGTACACCTCACCCTGGGGCAATTGTTACTCGGTAAGGCAACATCCTGCATCGATATCTCCGACGGTTTGTTACAGGACGCAGGCCATATTGCCTATGCTTCCAACGTACAGTTACAGCTCAATGCAGATGCCATTATGTTGGCTGATCCCGATAGACCGGTACCGTGCCTGAGCGGTGGTGATGACTATCAACTGCTGTTTACGCTTGCTGACACCGCCGAATCGGCTGAGCTGCTGACACAAGATTTTGCTGCCTGTCACGGTATTCACAAAATTGGCCGTGTGGTTACCGGCAGTGGCGTCCAGTTAAGTGGCAGTCAGGATTGGTTGACTGACTTGAAAAAGAACGGTGGTTTTACGCATTTCTGAGTAATGCTCAGATATCAAAAATCCTGTCTTCCGTTTTTACCAGATAGCCAAAAAATCCGGTTAAACAGGGCATAAATAATCCACAACACTATCACACACTGATCAGGACAATGCGCTGTAAAAGTGACCTGCGAGTTGCAGAGGCATCGCCTCGATTTTCGATACTGTCCACTTCAGACCCAAAGTGTATTTATTACCCATAATTTTTTGATGAGCGCATCAATGACTGACGTTGCCATAAATAATACATTACAGGTAACACCACCAACGTTAATAACAAGGCACTGACGGTGCCGCCAACCATAGGCGCTGCAATACGACTCATCAATTCGGCGCCAGTGCCTTGCGCATACAATATCGGCATTAGACCAACAGCAATGGTAGCCACTGTCATTGCCACTGGCCTTAAGCGTAAACCGGCTCCCTGAAGAATCGCTTGTTTAAGTTCCTCAGCCGATAATAAACGCTGTTGCATATCAGCAACCTTCTGTGCCTTTTTAACTGACTGATTGAGGTACACCAACATAATCACACCGATCTCTACCGCAACACCAGCTAGCGCAATAAAACCAACACCAACCGCAACCGAAAAATTAAATTGCATCCACCACATGAGCCATAAACTGCCGACAACTGCGAATGGCAGCGTTGATAAAATCATGGCTACCTCTGCCTGGCGACCAAAACTAACAAACAACAAAACAGCAATAATGGCGATGGTTAGTGGTATTACATAACTGAGTTTCTGTTGTGCCCGTAACCAGTACTGATACTGGCCTGACCAGTTAACAGAATATCCTGGCGGTATTTGAATACGACCGTCAACAATCGCCCGGTCTACTGCGGATTGTGCCTGTTGTACATAATGTCCAAGATCAACGTTAGCAATATCAATAAAGAGCCAGCCATTAATTCGCGCATTTTCACTCTTGATCATCGCCGGTCCAGGTTCAATCGTTACCTCGGCGACCTCCCCCAAATGAATCACTTGGCCATTTGTGCTTACCAAAGGCAAATTTTTTAATGCCTGAACTGAGTTACGATAGACCTGTGGAAAACGAACGCTGATCGCGTATCGCTCTAATCCCTGTACCGACTGGCCGATCGCTTTGCCACCGACGACATTGGCGATCAACTGCTGCAGGTCTTGCAGCGTCAAACCGTATTGTGCGGCACGAAAGCGATCGATACGTATATTGAGATAGCGGCCAGATGCAACCCGCTCAGCATAAACCGAGGTTGTACCGGGAACCTGTTGTACCACCTGTTCGATTTGTTCTCCCAAGCGCTGAATCACCATCAGGTCGTCCCCGGCGATTTTTATACCGACGGGCGTTTTAATACCGGTAGCTAACATATCGATACGTGTTTTGATTGGCATAACCCATGCATTGGTTAATCCGGGGAACTGAACTAATGAATCCAGTTCTGCCCGGATTCTTTCCGGCGTCATGCCCTCACGCCATTCACTCTTTGGTTTAAACTGAATAAACGTCTCAATCATCGTCAATGGGGCCGGATCAGTAGCCGTTTCTGCCCGACCAACTTTTCCGAATACCGTTTTTACCTCGGGTAAGGCACGGATTAACCTGTCCGTTTGTTGCAGAATCTGACGTGCCTCGCCAATACTCAATCCAGGATAGGTTGTTGGCATATACATTAAATCGCCTTCATCCAGTGGCGGCATGAATTCGGAGCCAATTCTTTGCAGTGGATACCAGGCACTGACGGTAATAACCAGTACAAGCAACAGTGTCAGTTTCGGCCAGTTTAATACCCGATTTAACAATGGCATGTACAGAGCAACTAATACACGATTTAGCGGATTCTTCTGCTCAGCAGTTATATCGCCCCTTACTAAATAGCCCAATAATACGGGTACCAGTGTGATAGCAAGAATTGCAGCCGCCGCCATGGCATAGGTTTTAGTAAAAGCTAACGGCGCAAATAATCGTCCTTCCTGCGCCTCCAATACAAATACCGGTAAAAAACTTAATGTAATAATCAGCAGGCTGAAAAATAATGGTGGCCCCACTTCCTGACATGACTGAACCACCAACTGAAAGCGATCTTCTTGGCTTATCCGAGGCTTTTTTTCCAGATTTCTATGCAGGTTTTCAATCATCACAATGGCACCATCCACCATGGCACCAATGGCAATGGCAATACCACTCAAAGACATAATGTTGGCATTCAGACCCTGCCACTTCATCAGAATAAAAGCGACCAGAATTCCCAGCGGCAAACTCAGCAGAATCACCAAAGAAGAACGGAAGTGAAATAAGAAAGCGGCACAAACCAGGGTGACGACCAGAAATTCTTGTCCCAGTTTCTGCCATAAATTATCCACAGCTGAGTGAATTAGCTGGGTTCGGTCATATACCGGAATAATTTCAACACCATCTGGCAGCGCTGGTTTCAGACTCTCGAGTTTGGTTTTTACCCGTTCAATCACTGACTGCGCATTTTCGCCATAACGCATGACAATAATGCCGCCGACCACTTCTCCTTCGCCATTTAGTTCTGCAATACCGCGGCGGCTTTGTGGGACTTCGCGAACCTGAGCAATATCTTTGATCAGCAGCGGTGGGCGTTGTTGCGTTATGATCACTGGGATATTTTCCAGCTCAGTCACCGAGCGAATAAAACCCGTGGCATTGAGCATGTATTCGGCCTCGGCTATTTCCACTACCGAAGCACCCATCTGCTGATTAGCCTGCTGAACTGCACCCACCACTGCACTGACCGGAAGCTTATGAGCAATCAATGCCTGAGGATCAAGCTGCAGCTGATATTGTTTAACCATCCCCCCCAGTGCCGCGACTTCTGACACACCAGCAACCGATTGCAACTCAAACTGCAAAAACCAGTCCTGCAGGCGACGCAATTCCGCCAAATCGGTATTACCACTTTTATCAGTCAGGGCATAAATATATACCCAACCAACACCGCTGGCATCGGGCCCCAGTTGTGGTCGGGCGGCTGCCGGCAATTGTGGAGAAATCTGACTCAGATATTCCAATACCCGACTGCGCGCCCAATAAATATCGGTATCATCATCAAAAATTAGGTAAACGTAAGAATCACCAAAAAAGGAAAAGCCACGTACAGTTTGCGCACCAGGTACCGATATCAGCGCCGAAGTCAGTGGATAGGTTACCTGTTCTTGTACAACGTCTGGCGCCTGCCCCGGGTAGGAGGTTTTCACGATCACCTGCACATCCGATAAGTCGGGAATAGCATCCACCGGGGTTTGTTTAACCGCGTAGACTCCAACGAATGCGAGTATGGCACTTAGTAACAGAATAAGAAGACGATTATTGACCGACCATAAAATAATCTGTTGAATCATGGCATTACCCCGTTATCGCTATTTACGGCAAGACGGCGGATATCCACAACACAAAAATCACCATCGTCCAGAGCTGCCAGTTTAATGCTCAGTGGTTGGCTCCAGCTATTTAGATTTGGACTGAAGTTTTTTACCCTTGCAAAATCCAGTGCCAGATGAAAATCCTGTTGCATGGCTGGCCAGTGCCATTGGCTGATGGCCTGATGCTTTACTTCGATACGATTACTAGCGGGGTTCTTCTTAATTTGCCCTTTAATCCAGATAATATCTGGTTTATGTTCTGGATCATGCTGTGGATAAAAACGCAATAAATCCGAGGCAATGGACGATTCAGAATCCAACAAAAACTGTCCACTGGTGACCACGCTATCCCCCTGCATCAGACCAGCCAGAATCTCGGTTTTTTGCGAATAAACGCCAGTACCGAGTTGAGTTTCACGACCCGGTGTAACCGCGACCGATTTAAACCTCCCGTCACCCAGTGCCAATACGACCCGAGGCTGGATACCGTCATTAATGACGGCTTGAGATGGCAATTGTAAGACAGCCGAAAACTGTTGACGCAACACCAAATTTAAATAATCTCCGACCCGCCAGTGACTGTGTTCGTTGTTTAACGGAATGCGCAGTGTTTGGCTACGATCCCTGTCCAGTACTGGCGGTAACAGGGCTTTATCGAAATTAAGATCCAACGATTTATCAGACGGTTTAATCACCTGAATATCCGTCAGCTGCGGATTAAAGCCTTGCAACGGTCTTGTCAGTTTCACTTCCAACCAAAGGTGTTCCAGGTTCCCGAGGGTTAGAATCTGCTCTCCGGCTTTTATTCGCCGACCCTGTTGCAGATTCCAATAAGTAACGGTGGCATTCTGCTCGGCAGTAAAACGAATTTTCTCCTGAATCTTTTCGTTTTTTTGCAGCTGATTAATCCAATACTGCGGCAAGTTCAGAGCCTGTAATCGCTCCCGTGCGGAAGCAATCAGGTTTGCTTCACCATCGGCCAATGCCACCAGAAACTCCTCCTGGGCAACCACCAGATCCGGGCTGTAAAAATCGAATAACTTTTGTCCGGCTTTTACTCGTTCACCTTCGCCGGCAACATAAGCGCGTTCAATCCAGCCATCGGCGCGAATCTGAAAATGCCGCAGGTAGTTGTTATCTGCTTTGACTTCAGCAAACGCCAGGTGTTGCTCTACCCAGGGAAGGCGCTGCACGGCTGCAGTAGTAACACCCATCTGGCTCTCTACTGCCGGAGAAATGCTGACCTCACCCGCAGAGTGCGTATCCGCTTCCTCGAATACCGGTATCAGGTCCATCCCCATCGGGGATAATCCGGGGCCATCCCGGCGGAAATTCGGGTCCATCGGTGCGACCCAATACAACGGCTGCTTTTCCTGCTCAGTAATTGCCTGATCAGTCATATCAGCGTGGGGGTTCACCCACCATGAAACCGTGGCACCAAAGGCTGCAGCCAGCACAATTAACATCAGATTTTTCATAGGTAACTCAACACAAAACATTATTCCTGTATCGCCGATACAACCGGCGACAAATGAAAGACGGACTGGTGGTGTGTTAAGCGAAAATGGGAGGTCGCTGAAGAGCTTCTTGGCGACGTTTGGGAGAAAAATGGAGGAAGAATTGCGCTTCAAATCGCTGTTGACCGGATAGCGCCTGCGGTAAATCGAACACCATGGCAAAGCTGGAACAACTGCCACCACAGCAATGACAATCGCGTTCACATTCGAGCTGTATCTCTGACAACTGAATCTGAGACTGAACCTCAATCTTATCCGTCATTTGATGGCATGGCGGAAAATCATCGATTACCAGCTCTACATTCCGTTCTGCTTCCGCCAATAACGACTGCGCAGCCATAAACGCCTGGCTATTAGACGTCAGGAGTATGGCAAACATGAATAGATAACGCAGTGCAGTTTGAAACATAAACGCTTTGTTAACCGGATTTTCCTTAGTTTAGTCCGAACGTTGATCAGCAGGGAAGTTCAGAATTGTAAGATTCTCAACTTCCTCTGATATTAACTAAGACCCTGACAGGACAACCGTGGGATCACAGGTACGCCAACCACGACAACACACTGTGAGCCTTTGCCGCACCAAAGATATAAGCAAAACAGATCAAAGAGCCAGCAAACGCCGGCAAGCTGCCGCGCTTAATCGCAACCACACCAAATCCGATGTACGCCACCAGTCCGACAATTTTGGCCACAACCCACCAACCGACAACCGGGCTGCCCCAGATGTTATGTAAGAGCAAAAAGGCAAAAACAAGCAGGAAGGTATCGATCACATGGGGGATAATTTTCAGAACTTTATTGTTGCGGAAATCCGGTTTGGCCGAAAACAGCACAAAGCGGATGACAAACAACATAATACTCAGATAGGCAAAACCTACGTGCGAATGTTTTAGTGCGGAATAATCCATGGTTTTTCTCTCATCAGCTAATTCAGTATTTTTTTATTTAAAAGTATCTGCAGACAATCAAACTTCCAACCAGAACGTCACCGGTCCGTCATTGGTCAGGGACACCTGCATATCGGCACCAAACCGGCCTGCACCAGTAGCAACCTGTTTGCTCGCCTCGGCAACGAAGTAACCGTATAACTCATTGGCCTGATCCGGTGAGGCCGCGGACGAAAACCCCGGGCGCATTCCTTTTTTGGTATCCGCAGCCAGCGTAAATTGCGAGACCACCAATAACTGCCCATTTATATCCAACAGGCTTCGGTTCATTTTGCCATTTTCATCAGAGAAAATGCGGTAGTTCAATACTTTATGTAATAGCTTCTCAGCCAGCTTTTCATCGTCGTGCTGCTGAACACCCAGCAACAGCAGAATGCCTTGTTCAATCTCGCCAGTGGTTTCGTCAGCCACCTCGACCTTTGCCTTACTAACCCGCTGAATCAAACCAATCACTGCAATCTCCAAGGTGTGTTCAGAACATTAAAAAGCCTGCTGAAAGCAGGCTAGGCAGGATACGGTTTTACGGATAAGAATCAATGCTTACTGATCGTGTGTAACTCCAGTGCCAGCTCAATCGACTCCTGACTCATACGGTTAAGATGACTGGCATCCTCAGCATTTTGTTCTGAGATCAGACGAATACGCTCTGCCAACTGATGAATTTCTTCCGTAACCCGGGCCTGCTGCTCGGCTGCGGTGGCAATATTGGCCGTTCGATCCTTAATATTAGTGAACGCGCCAACTATGTCATCAAACCGCTCCCGGGCACTTTGCGCCCGATCAATCGATGCCTGCGACAAACCCCGACTTTTCTCAATCACGGTTACCCCTTCGCTGGCAGCATTCTGCAACTGCGTAATCATGGCTTCAATTTCACTGGCCGACTCCTGAGTTTTACCAGCCAGCGTTCTCACCTCATCGGCAACGACGGCAAATCCCCTGCCCTGCTCACCCGCACGCGCGGCTTCAATCGCGGCATTTAAGGCCAGCAAGTTGGTTTGTTCAGAAATTGCCTTAATCACATCAAGCACCGCTCCAACCTGCAGTGAGTCGTTTGCCAAGCGATCGATGACTTCCGATGTGTTCGATAATGCATCAGCGAGCTGGGCAATGGCCTCGGCATTCTGACTGACCACGTCTTGCCCCTGGGCAACCAATTGACTGGCATCTTCGGCGGTTTGGGCAGCCGTCAGAGTATTCTGCGATACTTCATCAGCACTGGCCGACATCTGGTTAATGGCGGCTGCCAGTGTGGTATTTTCATCCATATGGGCCTGAGCCCGCTGCGTCAGCGTATCACTCAGGCCACCGAGTGACTCTGCTTCAGATTTCACCCGGCTCGCCCCCTGACTGATAACAACCAGCAGTTGACTGAGATGATCGCCATAATCATTCACTGCGGTGCGCAAACGACCCACCTCGTCGTCGCGCTCGACGTGCAAACGGGTGCCGATTTTGCCCTGAATCAGGCTGTGTACCTGTTGTGTGGTTTCTTCCAGATAGCCCAGAATTCGCTGACCAAACACCACCATCACAATGACAAAAATAACAATCAGCGGCAGCAACGCACCGTAGAGAATATTGGTAATACGACTGCTGTCTGCCAGCGCCACAGAATGCGGCAGCACCATCCCAATTACCCAGTTCTGATCCTTCATTTTATCGATAATCAGCAGCGCACTCTCTCCATCGATCACCCCAGCTTGCAGATCCGATACCGCTTCACCACGACGAATGCCTTCCGCCAGAGGTTCCAGACTGTTGTCCGCGCGGATAATCTCATCCATGGTTTTAGTGCCATAGTCGGTCGAACGGATACCCGGCATCGCAATTACCCGATTGGTCTGGTCAATCACAAACGCAAAACCACCGGATTCCTTATTTTGCGCCAACAGCAGGTTCTGCATACCACTGAGCATCAGATCGATGGTCGCCACACCCCAGAACCGCCCCTGACGTTGAATCGCAACCGTGCAAGTGGTCATGGCGACACCTGAAACGCTGTCGAAATATGCTTCTGACCAGGCACACTCACCAGCTGATAGTTGGCGACCAACCTGGTACCAACCTTCGTTGTGATAACCGCTTTGGTTAAAGTCATCCAGCAAGTCCAGCTGCCCTGAGCTGTTGCGAGCCCAGAATAAGGAGGCTCGTTCAACGCCATTTTCCAGCGCGCTGGGCTCCGGCCAGATACCACCACCGGCTACATCGGCATTATCGAACTGATTAACGACCTGTTCGATCTGGCTGATAAACGTTGAGGTATTGAGTGGCAGCGTTTCCGCTAACGCGGCCATCGCCTGAGTTTGAGCCGCAGCAGCGGACAATACGGAATCAACCTTAGCGGCGCTGTTTTGTACCCTGAGCAGAGCACTGGTTGCAGACTGTTGATACAGCTTAGGTTTTGCCAATCCATTCATAACAGCGGCGATACCAATCATCGCTGCGACAAACAAGCTCACACCAGCCAGCCGGATTTTGTTCTTAACAAGCATAAAAAATCTCAACTACTACGACTAATACTTTCAGTCTAGACGTGCTTTCTGGCATGCTTAGGACTCTGAATTCAATAACCTCTTTTTTGCGATGCCTAATATGACAAGTAAGACAAAAGGATTTCTGGCGATGGGTATCCTGAGCGTTTGTTGTTATTCAGCAGCCACCGAGGTTTACGTCACCCGCGATGCGCAGGGGCATGTGGTGTTCACTGATCAACATCAGTCGGGCGCTGAAACCCACAACCTGAAGGCACTGCCCACTGTGCCGGCCTTTAAGCGCCCAGAGAGCACAACACCCGAAGTAAAAACACCCGAAACTAACGAGGTGAGCTATACCAGTCTCAGTATTCTGTCACCTGGCGATCAGTATCAATTACCCTCGGGTTTCGGCGGAGAGATTGAAATCAGTGGCATCCTGACACCCGGATTAGAGGAAAGTCATGTGATCGAGCTGCTGGACAACGGAAGGGTCGTGGATAAAGGCAAACAGACGCTGTTCACCCTGCGATACCTGGACCGCGGCGAGCACAAGCTCCAGCTGCGGGTCGTCGATCGCCAACAAAAAACGGTTATTTCATCCAACAAGGTGACCGTGTACGTTCAGCGTTATTCACGTCTGAACCGCCCCTGAAAACAAGAAATGCACCAATAGAATTCACAGTAAACCACAAATGCACCACCACGGTGCTAAAATAGACTAATTACAGTGCATCCGCGCTACGTCACAGCATGCTTTTACCGATACAGCGCTATTTTTGTGCACTTTAACAATATGGCTCGTTTCTTGCTGATTATAAGGACAAATCGGGCCAGCCAGGCTGTCCCGAAAAATGGAGATAAAGATGCTGGCCAGTGCAATTGTAAACCAACGCTTGTTAGAACACCTGAATACCGGGGTGTTGCTACTGAATGCCGACCTGGTCGTCACTTATATGAATCCGGCAGCAGAGGCACTGCTGGAAATGAGTGGTCAAAGAGGCTTAGGAGTGCCGTTCTGGGAACTGGCGGAAGAATCGGAAGAAGCACGTCAGGCGCTTGAGCAATCGGTAATATCCGGACATTCCTACACCAAGCGTGAGACATCGATTCTGTTGAACAATCAACATCAGGTAACGCTCGATTATAGTGTCAGCCCGGTTGCGCACCCGGAAACCAAGTTACCAACGCTATTAGTCGAACTGCAGGGCCGTGATCGTCTGATGCGGATCAGCCGAGAAGAACAGTTAATTGCTAAACAGGAAACCACACGCAATCTGGTTCGTGGTCTGGCGCATGAAATTAAAAATCCGCTGGGAGGCATTCGTGGAGCGGCACAGTTACTGGAACGTGAGCTGCCTTCCGAAGCCTTAAAAGAATATACCGAGATCATCATCGAAGAAGCCGATCGTTTACGTGACCTGGTTGACCGACTACTAGGGCCGCGCCAGATACCGCAAACAGAAGATGTAAATGTCCACGAAATTCTTGAACGGGTATGTCAGCTGGTCAGTGTTGAGTCGAATAATGCCATTACTATTAACCGCGATTACGATCCTTCGATCCCAGAGCTGCAAGCCGATAAGGGTCAGATGATTCAGGCACTGCTGAATATTTGTCGTAACGCGATGCAAGCGCTATTAGAGGCACAGCCGGCAATTGAAAAACCGACATTATCACTGAAAACGCGTACGGTAAGACAATTTACGATTGGCCATAAACGCCATCGTCTGGTTGCCCAGCTGGAAATCTGCGACAACGGCCCGGGTATTCCATCCGAATTACAGGAAAATCTGTTCTACCCCATGGTCAGTGGTCGGGCAGAAGGAACGGGGCTGGGCCTGTCGATTTCTCAATCCATTATTAACCAGATTAATGGCATTATCGAATTCGAGAGCCATGCTGGAAACACCACTTTCTCAATTTATTTACCTTTGGAAACCCTATGAGCACGGTCTGGATTATTGACGACGACAAGTCCATTCGCTGGGTATTAGAAAAAGCCCTGGCGCAAGCCAACATCACAACCCGCGTATTTGAACAGGCTGAACCTGCACTGGCGCAACTGCGCCGTGAGCATCCGGATGCAATTATCTCGGACATTCGTATGCCGGGTATGGATGGACTGACGCTGCTGAAAGAAGCGAAAGAGGCACATCCACAGTTACCGGTTATTATTATGACGGCGCATTCAGATCTCGATAGCGCTGTCTCGTCGTATCAACAAGGTGCATTCGAATATTTGCCAAAGCCTTTTGATGTCGACGAAGCTGTTGCTCTTATCCAACGCGCTATCGATCACTTTGCCGAGTTAAATGCTCAGACGCCAGAGGCCGAGGAAGATCCGGAAAATACGGAAATCATTGGTGAAGCGCCGGCCATGCAGGAAGTTTTTCGGGCCATTGGTCGGTTATCGCAATCCAATATTACCGTATTAATTAATGGTGAGTCCGGTACCGGTAAAGAGTTGGTTGCTCATGCATTACATAAACACAGCCCTCGAGCAGCCGCGCCATTTATTGCTTTGAATATGGCCGCTATTCCTAAAGACCTGATTGAATCGGAATTATTTGGGCACGAGAAAGGCTCATTCACCGGGGCTGGAGGGCAACGTCGTGGTCGCTTTGAACAAGCGAATGAGGGCACTCTGTTTCTTGATGAAATTGGTGATATGCCAGCGGATACTCAAACCCGTTTATTACGCGTACTCGCCGATGGTGAATTTTATCGCGTTGGTGGCACCACGCCAGTAAAAGTTAACGTTCGTATTATTGCCGCAACTCACCAGGATCTCGAAAATCTGGTGAAGGAAGGCCGCTTCCGTGAAGATTTATTTCACCGCTTAAATGTTATTCGTGTCCACCTGCCACGCCTGGCAGACCGCAGCGAAGATATTCCGAAATTACTCACACATTTCCTGAAGCGTGCTGCGGAAGAACTGGAAGTTGAAGTAAAAACATTGAAGCCAGAAACCGAAGAGTATTTATCGTCACTCGATTGGCCCGGAAATGTGCGGCAGCTGGAGAATATCTGTCGTTGGATAACCGTCATGGCGTCGGGACGGGAAGTGCTGGTCAGTGATTTACCGCCAGAATTGCTCGAACAGGAAAGTGCCTCTCAGGTTGGTGGCAACTGGGAGCAGGCACTGCGCTATTGGGCTGACCAGCAGCTGGCATCGGGTGTGGTCGGTTTATTAGATACTGCCGTGCCTGCTTTTGAACGTATCATGATTGAAACAGCACTGAAACATACAGCAGGTCGACGACGTGACGCTGCAAACCTTTTAGGCTGGGGTCGTAATACGCTGACACGGAAGATCAAGGAGCTGAATATGGACTTTGGTAACAGCGCCGAAGCTGACCATGAAGAAGAAAATGATGATCTTTAAGGTTTGATCACGCGCAAACCAAAGTCTGCCGTCACAAAAATAAAAGGGCGATGAAATGTTTCATGGCCCTTTTATTTTCTTATTAATTTGTGACTTCGCGCCAATAAATAACCCGGTCATGACCCCGATAAACACCAAACGTCGCGGTCGCGGACGGATTTTCAAAACTGCCATTACCGTCATAATCACCTTCCAACCAGACTGGCGCATCATAGGTCACTACGCCGCTACCGGTGTTTGGTGTGGGTGCGGCCAATTCAATATTCGATTTTCCGCCAATCAAACTGCTGCTACCGGCAACCACAGAAGATATGCTAGTAATACTGGCATTCGCTGAGCTATAACTTGTGCAGCTGTCATCTTGATTGAAAATATAACCACTGCCGGAAAAATACTCCGCTTGTAATGGCATGTTCAAGTTCACCACTTCGGGGCCGTAGCTGTCTTTTAAAAAGAGACGACCAAAGCGAATCTGCTGGTTTCCTGCCGGCTCAATGGCTGGCACACTGCCGGACTGAGTCACATTGTCGGAATCCCGGACTTCATCCAGAATAATTTCCAGATCCGGAGTAAACGGTGCAACCTGTGCCAGCAATTCTTTTGTATAAGTAAACAGATCACCGCTGCTGAGCTGATATTCCACCTGGCCGGAGGCTGGGTTATCAATATTAATGGTGCCGTTGTTAAACGTTGATGTTAAGGCAATATCAGTACCGTCGGTGCGGTTCGCTGTGGTATCGGCAGTCAAACTCTGAAACGACACATCATTATTTACCAGCTTCATAAACTCGGCTGTTCGAGTGTAGTTAGTGGTCGCAGATCCACCAGCATTGCGGGCTTCGAAAATCAACGTCGGAGCAATCAACCAATTAATGTCCTGACCGCTGTAACTGAATGATGTTGCGCTGTTACAAAACGGTGCTAATGATCCATTGTCATCAACCGTCACAGCAAATGATGCGGGAATAAACCGACCGACATTCGATAATGTGTCAGTGGCAACGGTTACTCCATAATAATTAGCGGGAGCGCTGATTAAGTTAAAAACACCGACCTCTGACACCGATTGCGATAATGCCTTTGTGCCATTATCAATGTTGTCAATCGTCAGACTTGTGACCCCCAGGACACCCAGTGCGCCACCCGATGGCGCAACCAGTGTGTGAGTTAGATTCGTTGTCCCGATATAGTCCGTTGCTGTTGCACCATTACTGCACTGAGCAGTAGCAGTCACCGAAAACCCGGAGCCCGCTGCGACAAACGCACTGCAACTGCCATCTGCTGAAGAGCAGCTACTGTTTGCAGTACTGATGGCTAAATCGACGCGCGCGGGTGAAACCACAAAAGGACCGACACTACCGGTCAGATTGTCTGGCAGCGGCGCGGTACCGTAAGGCGGTTCATCGTGTTTGAAATTAAGAGAGGTAATCTGGGCGGTATTCGGATATTGCAGCGATACATTAGATACCCCATTGACGAAATTCAGCGTCAGATTATTACTACCCGGTTCAGTTTGATCACTGACACTTGTGCTATTGACGACAATGGCTGAGGAGGCTAATTCCGTTCCTGCACTGCCAGGATTATATTCCGCGGCAAACCAGGATTTAAAATCTTTGTTACCACTGAACCCCTCCAGCACCTGACACGGTGTTCCCGACGCATCCTGGCCAATGGCAGTTATGCTGAATGATGTCGAGCCGCCGCAGACAAAGTCGGCTGCATTAGTGACGGTAAAACCATTAGCACGAAAAGCGGTTTCACTGGTTGAGGTGGATGAAACAGACGCTGCAGTGTCGCTGGCGATAACCGCGACGTTGTTATTTTCATTCTGATGAAACAGATAAACCGTCGTCACCCCCGATTCACTGCCGTCGAGCGTTACACTACTGATATCGCTGCCGCCCGAAGACGCTGCATAAAACTCAGACTGAGAGGCTTCAGAGCTGGATAAGTTAATGGTACCAGCATAATCATCTTTGGTTGTTAGAGCGTCGTCACACATCGCCGTAATCTGAATCGCCGCTCTTGAGATTGGGCAAGCCAGAGAGTAATTTGGCTGAGAGATGTTAAATGACCCTAACGTGCAAGAAGCGGGTTCACACAGGCCACCAAAATCCGTATTGCTGAGAGACGATGGCAAATAATACACATTGTTATCGCGCCCCAGAACAACACTCGCACCAGCCATCGCCCCATATAAATAAGAATCACGATTCAGCTCAAGATTGCCCCCTGAATAAACCGTACCACTGATTGTTGCATCGCGCTGAAATTCAAGATTTCCATACGCATAAATCAACAATTGAGAAGCATCACGGGCCTGCCCGGCTGCGGCAGAGTTGGCTAACAGATCCCGATTGATATTTGTATCGGTTTGTACATAAATGCGTACTGTTCCGGTACCGATAACATTGATGGTATTTGCATTGCCTAAATCAAGGTCGCGTATCCAATAATTACCCGCCACCAGATTAATAATCGTATTGCTTCCCGTCACCAACCGGTCGATATAAAAATCCGTCTGACCGGTGAATGTCCCCAATATCGCCGAATTACCAACGCTGATGGTTCGGTATTGGTTTGTCACTGCACCAATCGCATTATTGCCGGAATTAGGAATCGTAACATCCGTGGTAAAACTGCTGGTATCTGGGAATGTGGGGGCATCCGTGGTTGGTACCGGCGTCGAATTTTCCTGGCATTCTACAGCAACACAACTGCGATTCGACGATGCACCATCGATATTCACAGCTATCGTATTCAACCTGTCATCCGGACTGAAGAACAAACGACTGTCACGACCAAAGGTGATTTCCCCCGTTGCCGAGTGAGTACTGATGCCATCAGGGAAGCTACTGACACATAAGTTAGCAGATCCACACGGACGTGTTTGATCAATTAGTTCAGCCACCTGGGTTTGCGTCAGGAACTGGTCAAAAATATTAACTTCATCAATATCACCATTGAAGAATCGGCCGGCGAAGTTCTGGTCGCTGCCAATTTGCACCGGATCTGAATTCTGACGTAAATTTTCATTAAATGTCGCTGAGCCAGATGGCGTTCCATTAATATAAACAACCTGGTTTCCAGGTTCATAGCTGACAACAACATGAGTCCAGGTATCGGCTGAAATTGTCGTACTGGAATTAATCTGTCGGGTCGTACCAGAGGAACTATTCCACCACCAATTAATCTGGCCACTGGGGTTTACATGAAACTCATAATTTTCATCTTTAGATAAAATTGTTTTGAAGCCAGAAGACGGAATCGAATCAATTTTTATCCAGGCAGCGGCAGCAAAACTTGACTCAAAATCCAACAGATTATTGTCAGGGACTTCAACATATTGACTGGCTCCGCTAAATTCACCGTATCGACAACTGCCAACCACACCAGGTACTGCGGGCAAAGCATCCTGAGTATTGAGAGCATTAAAAGCACTGCCATTGAGGTTATTTCCGGAACTATCCGTTACCTCTCCGGGCGTTCCATCAAAAGACGCCTCATCGAAACGATAGCTGGCTACCGGCTCAGGCAGAACCAGTAAGTTATTGCGGAATAGCAAATCAAAACTTGTTTCAACACTGACCTGATTAAATGAATACTGAATCGCATCAGAGTCATCAATCTCCAGACCAATCGTTGCACTCTGACCGTTTACTGTATTGTTGTTGTAGCGGTAACGAATATCTCCGTTTTCATACAGAACAACCTGGAAGTCGTATCTCAGGTTATTTGAATAAGCCCGGACATTTGTCCAGTTAACAATCAGTTTTCGGTTCGGTGCCGTACCAGAATTACCATAGGTTACCTGGCTACTGCCATCATCAACCAAATCATCCCAATAAACCGCAATTATCCGGTCCCCTTCGTCCGTTGGTAACTGTTCGTTACGGTAATCCCGATGTAATCGCTGGTCTGGTCCAAATTGCAACATGCCGTTGGTGAGAATACGCACCTGGCTGTACTGCGTATTATCGAAGGTAAAGTTAAAGCCAATGTTCACGACCACTTTGTCATCATCATTGGGATAGCCTGTGTCTGTATTATCCCAGGAGACGACGTTGACAACATCAGGGACATCGAGTGCCGTAGCCTCAAGCTCGGTTAATTCATAGCTTGCGAGAAGCTCAGATGAAAACAGCACCAGAAGAAGCAGTAAAGACCGTATCATTTTGCCCTCACTTCAATCTGTCGTTGTGCCCGGTCAATGCCGGTGCCACAGACTCCGGTACTGGACAATGTGTAATAAGTTTCACTATTAACGGTCACAGAACTGCAAACAACGCTGGCGCTGCAGTTACCGAGTCCCGCGGCTGTAAAATTGCGCTGGTAGAAAAAAGGCGAGGTTGCACAGCTTCTGCCTGCACTGCCATCCGGTGGCAACAACAGATTCAGTGCAACCTGAATACCTGACTCAGCACTGTAAAATGCCCGACTGGACTGAATCTGCAAGGTCATCCCTTCAGCAGAGTTACGCTGAATATTGCTCATTGCTGCAATAATTAACGCTAAAATCGTCACAACAAAGATTGCAGCCGGTAATCCAAATCCTTGCTGCTTTGGTAAATGAAATTCAGGGGACATTACGTATGTGAACCTCCTGAACTAAATCCATTGTGTCACCGTTGCGGGTATTCTGTAATTGATATTGAAACGTCACAACGCCATTACGGACAAGGGTCGCCGCATTAATCTGGAAGCTTAACGAGTTAGTCACAAGGGGAAAGGCCAGCACCTCGCGTCCACCAGCAAAGTCTGTCGGTAATGAAGCAATAAGATTGGCCACGTTGGCGATGAAACCATAACCAGAAAACCGATATAAAAAATTACCCTGCTGGCAAATGGCGACTGGTGTAGCCGATAAGTAAAAGCGATCAACCGGTGAAGCGTTACTGAAAGTATGAGTAGGAGAAAGAGCAACGGATACTGGATTACCAGTGGCAACGGAGTTTCCTTCAGGCAACGTCTCTGACACTGTCGTGATAGCGCCGGGGTTCGACAAATCGTATAGATTGTTGTCCGCCAATGGGTAAACGGAGACATACCCATTAATCTCCTGAGTCATCGAGTACGGCACCGCCTGAAAAGATGCTGTCGGACTGCCCGTAGTCAGACTGGTGTAAGTTGAAGCAGCAACAACTGGCATATATTCCACGCAGCGATTATCCGCCGTTGTGCGAATGCTGCCGGGTAAAGCGTCGCGCAAAGCGCGTGTTATTTGTTCGTTAATAATGGCCGAACTTGCGGCCAACTGCTGACGTCCGGCTGTGTCAATGACAGACTGTGACGAGTGTCGGATAAACTGAACAGAAACGGCCCCGACAATCGAAATAATGACAATCACCATCACCAGTTCAACCAGCGTAAACCCGCGTTGTCTGATCATCAGAAATTGCCCTTGTAAGCACTGACAATACTGCTGTTACCTATCGGATCAGTGATGGTTATCTGCACCAGCTTACTGCCGTTGGTGTTAGCGCCCACGGAACCATCGCAGCTTACGCTAACAGTAACCGTGTAATTGTTGTACAGTGCTGCCAGATTACTGTTGATGGTTGCCGGACTCTCATTAAGACCATTAAAGTCATCTACATCATCGTAGTTATCACGACCTTCCCCGTCGTCGGTTATCCGACAATTGCCAGTGTAGGTTGGCGCCCCACCGCTACCGGTCGCTTCGTCAAAATTCTTTGACAGGACTTCATCCATATACAGCTGTGCAAGATCAAGCGCACGACTTTGCACCAGAACATTACTATTACGACCAGTAATAACAGAGAAGCTCGACAGGCTGGCAACCAGAGCGACAGAGATAATCACAATGGTGATAACAAGCTCGATCAGAGTCACACCGCGGCTACTGTTACGAGAGCGTTGAAGGATCATTGGCTATCTCCCGTATTTAACAGGCCTATGAGAGTCAGCGTTAAGGCTGGCACGAACCGGTGTAGGCAAAACCGGTAGAGGCGAGACAAAAGGCATAGCTGTTGTCTGCAGCAAATAAGAACTGACGATTAACTCCCGTTTCCGCATCAGAGTTGTAACTGACAGCCTGGCTTGCACCATTCACCATCAGACTACCATCGACAGAGAGCGATGCTCCGGCGCGATCAACGGTGCGCTGTTGGTAGACTATCTGCCCCGTACCACTTCCCTGAACCAGATCTAACTGCCAGGCATCGGAATTTTGAGAGATCGTAAGCGTAACGGTATTGTTGCTGGCGTCGGCGAGAGCCCGCTTTTGCGCCAACAGCGCCATGGCTAAAAACTGATCGCGGGCCGCAAATGCGCTGAACACTCCCTGGTTAGTAAAAAGGCTACTGCCGATGGCACTTAAGATGCCAATCAGCAGTATGACCATGACCAGCTCAACCAGGGTGAATCCCTTCGCATGTCGCATGTAAGGGTGCGGCTTAACAGCCGCTGGCACCGGCGCCAGTGAGCGCACTCACCACACCATCGACCTGGGTATAAGTAAAGCTGCACGTTCCCAGGGTCACCGTCAGAACACCCGCGGCGTGTGCCAGTGTGTAGTCATTGCTGCTCAATTGAGCGGCTTCGGCCAGACCAAAAGTAGCTGTGCCTGAGGTAACCTCATTACTATCAGCCGCTGGGTAACCATTTGATCCTGTTGGCATCTGAATGGTTACCCCCTCCAAAATAACCGTTGTTCCGGTTCCACCATCGGCCAGCCACTGAGCGTGCGCGATGTTGGATGCCGAGCGCGCAGCACCTAATGCACCCTGAATAGAGGCCTCACGAGCCTCACCGCCCAGGTCGGCAAAGCGCGGTAATGCGAAAGCCGAAAGTACACCAAGAATAACGATTACCATGATCAGTTCGATCAATGTAAAACCCGCTTGTTTTTTCATATTCCGACTCCTGCTAATTGTATCGGACTTGCCATTTAATCCGGCCGTTAGCCGGGCTATATTGAATAAATCTCTCGATATCACTATCGATATAGCGATAGCGACAAACACCGGAATCCATTTCGGCAATAAATTCTGTTGTTGATTTTTTAAGCCCAGATACTTCAACCTCAGGAGCCCGATCAACCAGCAAAGCCCGCCATAAATCTCGGCATGTAGCCTCGCCGCTGGCTGATCCGTTGTCCGTATCAGATTGACTGATGCGTTTCTCGGGCCAACCGGAAGATGACATGACGACATCTCCTTTACCAAAAGTCGTCAATGCTCCTTTCGGCTTTCCTGCGGCGTACCAGGCTTCTCTGGTTAAATACACGGCGGCTTTAAAACTACTACCGACCGCGCGAACTTTTGCGTCCTTTGCGTCTTCAACAACATCAAGCATTCTTGGTAATGAAACGGTGACTAAGGCGGCCATAACAGACAGCGCAAGCCCTGTCTGCAACAAACTATAACCTTTGTTTTTACCACACAGATCACTATTCATATGCTTATCTAAAGAGTAGTCCACTCGGTTTTAGTTTTGGGGCTTAGCTTACGAAATAAAACAATTCTTCCATTACATTTTGTGAGGCAGTTCAAACTATCGGGCAGCAGAGCTGAGTTCCCATATTGGTAAGAACACACCCAGTGCTAACACAAGCACTAACACCCCTAAAAACGCCAGTAAAATAGGTTCAACTGCGTCTGCCAGTTGTTTCAATTCGTAATCCACTTCTTGTTCATAGAAATCTGCCACGTCGCTCAGTAACTTATCGATCGCTCCGGTCTCTTCACCGACCCCCATCATCTGAAGAACAAGTGGTGTAAATAAACCCGTGGCTGATGCCGTGTTTGTTAATCGGTCACCACGCTCGACACCCGATAACATGCCGTTAATTGCGTTTCCGATGAATTTATTACCAACACTCTCCGCTACAATAGACAGGCTTTGCAGGATGGGTACACCAGCGGCCATCATCATCGAGAAAGACCGGGAGAACCGTGACAAAGCTATCCGTTCGAAGATGCTGCCAATTAAGGGTAATTTGAGTTTTTTGCGATCCCACCACAAACAACCGTGTTCCGTTTTAATGTAACGACGAAACATGAACCAACTGGCGGTCACACCAATTCCAATAACAGGCCAGTAGTCCTGCATAAACTGAGAGCTGTACATCAGTATCTGGGTGGCAAATGGCAGATCAGCCCCCAACTTGGCAAAAACGCTGGTAAAATTCGGGATGACAAACATGGTGATGACAATCATAGCTACGACCATGGCAGCGATAACCATGGTTGGATAACGCAGTGCCGATTTGACACGTTTTTTCGTTTCCCTTTCCAGTTCCAGATGAGCAACCAGTTTAATAAGCGCGTCATCCAGATTGCCGGTTGTTTCACCGATGTGAATCATACTGATGTAAATTGGCGAGAATACTTTCGGGTATTGCCGAAATGCCGTTGATAAATCAGAGCCATTAATCAGGGAATCGGAGATACCGCGCAATAGATCTTTCAAAGCCTCATTATTGCTGGACTCTGCAAGACCATTCAGAGCCCGAATAATCGGAATACCTGCTTTTGTTAGGGCATACAGCTGCCGGGTGAAGAGAATTAACTCATCACTGGATACTTTATCTTTAAAGAGCTTTGTTGATTTTTTATCTTTATTGACCGCCGTATTCGTCGTTTTCTCATCCAAGCCAGTGACCACGATGCCGCGTTCCTGCAACGTGGTCACTGCAGCAGTCGTACTCACGGCACTGAGACTACCATCCACTTTATTACCCTGAGTGTCGCGCCCCGTATATACAAACTCCATGATTAGTCATCCAAAGTGGCAGAAACACGGAAAACTTCATCCAGTGAGGTGATACCAGCACGGGCGTAATCAAGCGCACTCAACGATAACGAGCGGAATCCCGGGCTGTCAGCAGCAGCATCTGCGAACCCCTGATTATCCTGACGTCGCAAGCTCGACAACATGTCCGGAGTAATTTCCAACAGTTCATAAATACCAATCCGCCCCTGATATCCGGTATTCTGACATCGGTGGCAACCACGTCCTTCAGTAAACCGGGCGGTGGAAGCTCCGGCCTCCAGATTATCAAGCCACACCTTTTCCTGGCTGTTCACTTCATGGGGCTGCTGGCAATGCTGACATAAACGTTTAATCAGTCGCTGGGCAACCACAGCACGTAAAGACGATGCAACCAGATAATTATCGACCCCCATATCCATTAAGCGTGCTGCAGCCGATGCTGCATCGTTAGTGTGTAATGTGGATAACACCATGTGACCCGTCATTGCTGCGCGCAATCCAATCTCCGCCGTTTCGTTGTCACGCATCTCACCGACCAGAACAATATCCGGGTCCTGACGCAGAGCAGCTCGTAACACGGTGGAAAATTCTAAGCCTACCTTGGGGTTCACCTGAACCTGATTAACACGTGGCAAGCGGTATTCGATAGGATCTTCGGCTGTGATTATTTTCTTTTCGGGTGTATTTAACGACGTTAATGCTGCGTACAGTGTGGTTGTTTTACCGCTGCCGGTTGGGCCAGTAACCAGGATCAAACCATGAGGGCGATGAATCAGATAATCAAAGCGCTGCTGCAATTCAGCAGGCATTCCAAGAGATGCCATCGACAGCATGCCAGCACTCTGGTCCAGCAAACGCATCACCACCGACTCGCCAAACTGAACCGGCATAGTTGATAAGCGCACATCGATATTTTTGTTGGATACGCGAATATTAAAACGGCCATCCTGAGGCAGACGTTTTTCTGAAATATCCAATCCAGACATAATTTTCAGGCGGGACACCAGAGCGGAGGCAACACGTCGTTCTTTTACAACCTGCTCCTGTAGCTCGCCATCAACCCGTAGTCGAATGCGTAGCTGACTTTCTTCCGGTTCGATATGAATATCTGAAGCTTTAATTTGTACCGCGTCTTCGAACAGGTTCTGCAACAAACGAACAACCGGTGCCTCACTGCTATCGCTGGAGAGAGCCAGTTCGGAGATATCAAAATCACTGCTTTGCAACTCACCTTCGAGTTCACCAGCAATACTTGCCATCTGCTCCTGACGACGATAAGACGCATCCAGGACAGACAATAACTCCTGCTCACGAACAAATGCGGGCATGACCGGTTTTTTCAGAATACGTTCAAGATCATCAATGGTCATCAGATCAGTAGGATCTGCCATACCGACCAATAATCCGGCATTTTCCTCACCCAATATAACGCAACGAAAACGCCTCGCCTGAGTCTCAGGCAAGCGCTGAATCAAATCGGGAATTAACTTGAAGCGAGCCAGATCAATCAGTGGATAATTAAAATAACCGGCCAATGCCTGCAGCAACTGGTCTTCTGTAACGAAACCCAGATCAGTGATTGCGCGTCCAATTTTTTTTCCGGTTTTCTTTTGCTCTGCTAACGCTTTCATCAGCTGATCTTCATCAATCAGCCCTTTCTCCATGAGCAGGTCGCCAATACGAACTTTTTTGCGTGCCTGTAGTGCCATAAATTACCTCAGGCCTTCCAGTTTATTTTCCACCCAGCGACGCTGACCGTCTTGCAGTGAGTAGCTGGCTAAAATATCACTGAACAGATTCTGTGCCTGCTGTTGCTTGCCTTGTTGTTCCAGTACCAGAGCTAACGCAATTGGCCAGTTAACCACCGTAGGCTGTTTGTCGATCAGCCTTTGATAACTGGCTGCAGCTTCTGGGTAAGCTGCCATCATATGCAGACCTGGGGCTGCAGTGCTCAACCAGCCAATAGAATCCGTTCCCTGATGTTGATTATAAAAACTGAGGAACTGATCGAATTGCTTTTCCTCAAGTAATATCCGTAATTTGTTGTGCAAAAGTTTCTGTCGCAGAGATGGATCGAGTCCGTCAGATTGCAGTAAGTCCTCAGCAATACCGCCTGCTTTTGTCCATTGCTTCTGACGCATCAGAGTCAGCATGTACGTATATTGCTGATGCGATTGCTGATCACGCTGACTGATCAATAAGTGGCTGCCTTCCCGGGCAGCAGGACGCTTTATCGGGATTGCCCGCTGTTTTGATGCGACCACAGGTTCCTCCACCACTTTAACAGCAGCAGGCGTCACCTGAGATTCGTTGAACTCAACACTGCCTGTTTGTGATCCTTGCAAAGCATCAGCGGGTTCTGTCTTCAGTGGTAGCTTATTATCAGTGACTAATGGCGTCTCTGGTTCTACTGGTGCCACTGCAGCTTCAACCGTATCTTTAACCTCGGCAGTAGCCGTCACAACAGAACTACTCTCAGCTTTCGGAGGGTTAAGCACCGTCTGGCCACGCCAAAACCAAAAAGCGAGAGCCATGATCAAAACAGAAATCACGACCAGCGACACAAACCACCAATTGGCTGACGACTTTTTTTCCAGCTGCAGCGCTTCCGGAACAATAACAATATCCTGATCTTCGCGATCATCGATATTACGCAATACCTGATGCACCAGACTCATAAAGCCACCACTGCCGTGGCCGCCAACAGAACGAGGTAAAACCAGGGAATTTTTTTACTGTCGTCACTGTACGAAAACTCGCTGTCTTTGATAGCCAGATCGACATGACGTGCTTCTAGTTGAAGACTGCCAGCCCCGTAGCCAACCAGTAATGCTTTATTAGCTATGATATTGACCAATCTGGGAACGCCTCGTGTCGCACGCCATAAACGCTGAATCGCTTTTTTAGAAAACACCGGCAGTCCCTTATAACCAGCAAGACACATGCGTTGCTGCAAATACAAAGCAAGACTGTCGTGATTATTCAGAGGATTCAGTTTTGAGGAGGAAGTAATACGTTGATAGAGCTGACGCATATTTTCTTGCTTTAAGGTCCGGTCCAATTCCGGTTGACCAAATAAAACGATTTGTACCAACTTTTGTTTTTCAGTCTCGAGATTTGAAATAAGACGTACCGCTTCAAGTGTTTTTTCTGGCATCGATTGCGCTTCATCGATAACCAATACCACTTTTTCTTTATTTAATGCACAACGAATGAGATATTTTTCCAGTTCTGCTCTCAACGCAGCACTGTCAGGAAACTGAGAATAATCAATAGCAAACTCGCGTGCGATTGCGCGCCACAAACCGTCGGCATCCACCGCTGGATTGGGAATATAAGCACTGATGAAATCCTGCTGTTCCAGCATATTGAGTAAACGCCGGCATAACATGGTTTTACCCGTGCCGACTTCACCGGTAACTTTGATAAAACCCTCGCCCGATGCCAGAGCGTATATCAGCATATCAAATGCCCGCTTCTGGCTGGGAAGATCAACATAGAAATCGGTATTGGGTGTCAGTCCGAACGGGGATTCGGTCAGACCATAAAATCGACTGCAGTCACTGGCCAATCGCATTGCTTCCACAATCAACTCTCCTGAATCAGCACCTGAGAATAGCGCTTGTTCAAATAGTCTATTTGCTCCTTACTCAGTGCAGAACCAATGACTTTTGGCTGCAGCAGGATAACCAGTTCGCTTTGTAATACCTGGCGACGCTCCTGGCGAAATAACCAACCAAGAACCGGAATATCTCCCAGCAGCGGTACACTGGCTTCCGTGATTTGCTGACGGGTCTGCATCAAACCACCGATTACCACAATCTGACCGGAGAGGGCTTTTACAATAGAATCGGTTTCACGTACCCGGCTGAAGGCCAGTGGCAGGTTATAGTCGCTGTCACCCAAGGCAATGGTTTTAACCCGTTCTTCGACTTCGGTTACCGTTGGATGAACGTGGAGAATGACTTCATCTTTATCGCCAACCTGCGGTGTCACATCCAAAGCGATTCCTGAAAAGAAAGGGGTCAGTTCAATTTCTGGCGCTTCTGTCGTAGCGGTATTGGATGTCGTTGTATTATTGGTTATTTCGGTTACAAAGAACTCATCAGTTCCCACTTTAATAACCGCTTTCTGGTTATTAACGGTCGCAATTCTTGGGCTTGAAAGTACTTTGACATCACCTTGTGTCTCCAACAGCTGTAAAGCACCAGCAAAGTCTCCAACATTGAAATTTAACGAGAAAATTCCCTGAATACGATCGGGATTCGCCAACTGTTCGGATGTCAGACCAGTATCCCAGGAATTCTTACTGCTACGTGCTGATAATGTATTCCAGTTAATTCCTGACTGAAAACCATCATTCAATGTTACTTCAATAATTTTTGCTTCGATCAGAACCTGTTTTTGTACACTCAATTCAGCTTTATTCAGGTAGTGCTCAATGGTTGCAATGGTATTAGGCATGCCTTTTACAATCACGATACCAGCATGGGGGTCAACCACAACCTGAGCATCTTGTTCGCTACTGATCATTAACTGCAGCGTTTTATGCAGATTGCTCCAGAAATCAGTACCGGATTTGGTTTCAACGCGCGAGGTATTAATGGTCTGTGTTTGGGTCTGGCTGGTGTTATTGTCACTGCCTGAATTATTGCCAGAATTCGTGGTTTTGCTGCTTACCTGACCGCTGCTGACCCGCATCCCCGACTTACCTTCTCGCTTTACGTTAAGATAATTTATCGGGAAAATTTCAGTCCGTTGCTGACGCGGTAATATCTGAATGCCATACACTGATTGATTAAAATCAAAGCCATAAATATCACGCACAGCGGATAACGATTCCAGTAAGGTGACGTTCTTAACGTTCAGCGATATTTCACCTTTCACATCTGGGTGAACCACCAGGTTCTGATCCGTTCCCTCAACCAGGCTATTAAAAAATGTTTTTGCCGGCACCTGACGCGCAACCACATCAAACCGGGTTTCACTATCCGGTGTTGGTGTATCAATCTCAGGCAACAGTTGCTCCGGATCAAAAATCCGCACTCTGCGTGGCAAAGGCTCCGTTTGCAGTAATACTTCAGCAGGCTGAGCAACAGCTTCCGTTTCAGGTTTCTCGGCGGTCGTTGAACAACCGAGTAACGACAGGGCCAGACCTGCGGCTGTGATCTTGCTACCTTGCCGACGAACTTGAGTTAATAGTCTCATTGGTATCACTAATTCCTATTATCTGATCGGCTAACAGATACTTTTGTTTTATTAAGTAAAGACAGGATTAATCGTTTTTGCGAGATATTCAGGACAACCGAGTCCGTTTGAATTGCAATCACCTTAGCTCCGGCAACTTTATCTCCAGTTTTGACCAGCTGGTTATTAATCACCGCGATACGACTTCCATTGCGACTGAGTATTTGCTGTAAATTAAACTGGCTGCGATCAATCACCTGTTTTTTAGCCGGCTGATGGGTGCTCATCCAGCCTGGCGGTTGAGTCGGGTCAGCTGCCTGGGCAACAAACCACGGCCAGGACGTAATCAGTACAAAGTAAATAAAGACACTACGCACCTAACACCTCCTCACGCGTACTGAGGGTATACACCTCGAGGGTCAGCTCACCTTTGGGGTAGCGGCTCACTTTATATTCCAGCGATTGCCAGTAAACGCGCCATTTCAAAGCATCGAGCCGTTTTAAATACGCAACCAGACTCGGGTAAGTCGCTGTTACCGTTATCTTTAAACCATGGCGAAAAAGGAGACTTTGACCATCCTCTTCTTCAAGCTCAATCTGTTCTTTGGGCATACTCACCAGACTGGTCACTTTGAGACGCTGATCCTGAGTGAGCATTTGCTCCAGAATTTCAACCATATTTTCTGGTGACACCAAAGCATCGGTGAGATTTGCTATGCGCAGCTGAATATTTTGCGATTCCGCTTCCAGTGCTTCTATTTGATCACGCAATACCTGATTCGGATCAATAACTGGGGTGTTCTGTAATTCCTGCAGTTGCTGTTCGAAACGACTGTTTTCAGCCTTCAGCAACGACGTCTCATCTTGTTGAGATACAGCCGATGAGAAAAACGGTTCAATAAGAAAAAATATAAAGATAAAAACCAGTAACGCACTGATTGTAATTTTTGCCAGTATCTTTTCACGCTCATTCAGAGCCAGATAGGCATTGATTGCGCGGGCAATATGAGGTTGCTGCCACCAATTCATTGTTGTTCTCCCACTGCCAGCTGCTCCATCAGGTCGGCCTTATCTTGCTTGTCACGGGCGCGGGTATCTAACTCAAATTTCAGCCAACTGTTATCTTCATTCTTTTGTAGATCAATAAAACGAAACGCGCGATTTTTATAAGCGCTTCGATTCACAAGAGAAGAGACATAAGGAGATAATTTTGCCGGATCATCAACATAACCGTTTAATCCGATACGTTGGCCCTGATCATCAATGGCAAAGCTTTGCAGCCAAACACCTTTAATATTCTGCTCTCCCAATTGCTCAACCATGGGCGTAAAAGAGTAGCTCTGTTGCAGTTGTCCTTGTGTCAGATAGCGCAGGATTTTCTGATGCGCTATCAAGCGCTGTTCCTGCTGCTGTTTTTGCTGTTCCAGACCAGTATCAACCGCCAGGGGGGGACGCTCAGCTTTGAGGGTTTCAAGCTGCTGGCGCAGAAATGCTTGTTGCTGACGAGCAGCCTCCAAAGCACGCTCTTGCCAACCTGAATAACTCCAGGCGGATACCAACACCACCAGCATCAGCGACGTCACTGCAGCCAGAATCAGAATCAACCGTGCAACTTCGTCCGGCAGCTGGGGTGGCTTAAACTCGTCGGTGAAAAAATTAACGCGCTGTTTAATCTGCCAACTCATAAGACAAACTCCCTCCTAACGCAGTCGCCAGCGAGGCGGTTAGTGAAGTACCGGATGACATACGGTTGAAACTACTGTCGAGCGATAAGGTACGGATTGGCGTGTTGACCACTTCCTCAAGCTCGGGCAAGACCGAGTCCAGCTCGATCTTGTCAGGAATTAATGCCCATATCTGACCAACACTGCCCATCCCAAGCTGGCTTTCGAAGTAATCCATCGAACGCTGTAACTCCAGAGCCAGCTTTTCCATGCGACTCCCAGTTTCCAGACTAAGATCGCCGCTTGCGCCATCCTGCAAACCGAGATCATTGGTTCCCACCGCCAGTGGTCGAGCCAGATACAGGCCCCCGTTGTGATAGAGATATAACATGCCGTCAGCGGAATCGAGGCGTAATACTCCGATGCTGGTTTCCGGCTCCATTTCTGCCACCAGCTGCAACATGCTTAATTCAGGAATCGTAATTTCAGCGAGGATCAACTGGTTTTGCTCACACCAATCAACCAGCTGACGAATGCGACTTTTCTCAATGGCTGCGGCAAAGGCCATATCCATACGCCCGCGATACGCGTCGGCCGGTAAACGAAACGCTTGCACCGCAATTTTCTCAAGCGGCTTATGAACCAGATCTTTTAAACGGAAACGCAACGCGTCACTGAGCTCTTCATCCGGCACCTGTGGTGCCTCGACCAGATGTAGCTCGTAATCAATTTTGTCGACAGAGATCACAACCGGAAGGTGCTGGTAACCCTGCTGCCTGAGCCAATTGGTCATTTCATCCAGACCGTGCTCGTCATCTTTTGCCAGGTAATGGTCAATCACACCACTGGCGTCGCGAAGAACAGCAAACGCCTGACCATTGTGCAGCTCAATGCCCAGGCACCGCTGATTGTCGATCTTCTGTTTCTGCAAGGGCCAACGCATGGCGTTCCTCTATAAAACACGGGTATGTTTAATAGAGTGTAGACCAGCTTTTGACATGCATAGTCTTACCGTTCAGACGTGACTATAATGTCGCCAAAAGATAGTGCGGAAATTGACCTGACTTCATGTTTAACATCGTTTTATTCGAGCCTGAAATTCCACCCAATACTGGTAACATCATTCGTTTGTGTGCCAATACCGGTTGCCAGCTGCACCTGATAGAGCCTCTTGGTTTCAATATGGAGGAAAAGGCTTTGCGTCGTGCCGGACTCGATTACCACGAGTGGGCCAACGTCAGAATTCATAAAAGCTTTGAAGAATTCATGGCTACTGAACAGCCAGATATCCTCTATTGCCTGACGACCAAGGGAAAGACTACCCATTCCGAAGTTCGTTTTAAAAAAGGCGAATACCTGATGTTTGGCCCGGAAACACGTGGGTTACCCGAAAATATCAGATTGCAGTTTCCGGTTGAGCAATGGTTGCGCCTGCCAATGATGGCTGACAGTCGCAGTATGAACTTATCAAATTGTGTCTCTGTAATGGTGTACGAAGCCTGGCGCCAGATTGGTTATGACGGTGCTTTATAACTTACTGAGATACTCGTATCGGTATTTTCAGCCAATCATCGGACACAAAAAAAGCCGCAGGTTGCGGCTTTCTCATGAAGGCTGAATCCAAGACTCATTGAATGGTCTCTGTACCTTCTTTGTTGTCAGCCTGAGCCTGTTGTTCCTGCATAACACGCTGCTGATACAAGGCGTCAAAATTAATCGGTGCCAGCATCAGAGCCGGGAAACCACCTTTTACCACCAGGCTATCAACACTCTCACGCAGATAAGGGAACAGGATGTTCGGACACATCGCTCCCAGCATTGGCTGCAATTGTTCCTCAGGGATATTAGCAATAGTGAACAAACCAGCCTGTTCTAGCTCCACCAGAAATGCAGTTTCTTCAGCATTTGTCGCAGTAATGGTTACTTTGATGGTGACTTCAAAGTGCTGCTCGTCCAATTTACGGGCACCGGAGTTGAGATCAAGTTTAATCTCTGGCTTCCACTCTTTTGTGAAAGCAGCGGGTGCATTCGGCGCTTCAAAAGAAACGTCCTTGGTGTAAATACGCTGCAGTGCGAATTGTGCTTGGTTCTCTGCCATTGTCTTAGATCCTTAAACTCTGATTGTACGCCTGGATTACTTCTTAACCACAGGCAGATTTTGTGCATTCCACTCCATCATGCCACCGCTCAGGCGTACTGCATTGTAGCCCTGTTCACGCAACATTTTACCTGCCATGCTCACCGTCTGACCGGTTTTACATACCAGAATGATGGGGTTTTCTTTATGGATGGTTAACTCATTCATGCGGTTTGCCAGACTGGCGTAAGGAATGTTCAGGGCATTTGCCAGATGGCCCTTACCAAATTCGCCTTTGTCACGAATATCCAGCACCACGGCGTTTTCCTTGTTAATCAGTTGAGTAGCTTGAGCCGTTGATACCGTCTGACCGGCACGCTGATTGTTATCCCACAGCAGCGCTGCGAGAAATGCACCCCAGATACCCACTAACCACCAGTGATTGCCAATGAATTCGAAAAGCTGATCCATACAAGACCTATATTGTTAACCTGATTGATGACCACAAATGCCAGTGCTGCAGGCACCAAGGCATCATGACGGCGAAAATTTTGAGCGCGCAGTATAGCGCCCAGCCGAACTGGCCACCACCGTCGTCAGTTCTATTTGGGCGCTTTTTAAGCTTTTACAACCCCAATGATCGATACTGATGCCGCAGCCAGCCAATTTAGGTACAATGCCGACCTTTTCCCTACTTCTGAGTTGAGTGTTTTTACATGACGTCACGTCCTACTCCGACTGCACTGATCATCCTGGATGGCTGGGGCCATCGTGAAGAGACCGAACACAATGCGATCGCCAATGCTTCTACCCCAACCTGGAACCGTTTGTTAGAGCAATATCCAAATGCGCTGGTACAAACATCGGGTGCTGCGGTGGGTTTGCCAGATGGTCAGATGGGTAATTCGGAAGTGGGTCACATGAACCTCGGTGCCGGACGTATCGTTTATCAGAACTATACCCGCATTAACAAAACCATTGCCGACAACGAGCTACGAAATAACGAAGCACTGGTAGCAGCCATGGATAAAGCCATTGCCGCCGACGCAGCGGTACACTTTGTTGGTCTGTTATCTCCCGGTGGCGTGCACAGCCATGAGGATCACTTGATCGCATTGCTGGAAATGGCGAAAGCCAAAGGCGTAAAGCGCTCCAATGTACATGGCATTCTGGATGGGCGTGATATGCCACCTCGTTCCGCCGAACCGTCGATCAAACTGATTGAGGAAAAGCTGGAAGAAGTTGGTAATGGCAAGCTGGCGACGCTGATTGGACGTTTCTATTCAATGGATCGCGACAACCGCTGGGACCGGGTGGAAGCTGGCTATACCGCCATGACCGAAGGTAAGGCGCCATTCACTGCTGCGAATGGCATCGACGCATTACAGGCGGCTTATGACCGCGACGAGAACGACGAATTTGTTCAGGCGACCGTTATTGGTGACGCCGATGCTCAAGTGAAAGATGGCGATAGCATTATCTTTTTTAACTTTCGGCCGGATCGTGCCCGTGAGCTGACCCGCGCTTTTGTAGAGGGTGCGGACTTCGACGGCTTTGAACGCACGATCACACCCAAGCTATCCGAATTTGTAATGATGACAGAGTATGCCGCAACCATTCCGGCCAGCTGCGCATTCCCACCGGAAAAACTGGTTAACGGCATCGGCGAATACGTTTCTAGCCTGGGGCTGAAACAATTACGCATTGCAGAAACCGAAAAATACGCCCACGTCACGTTTTTCTTCTCGGGTGGCCGCGAAGAACTGTACGAAGGCGAAACCCGTGAGTTAATCCAATCTCCGGATGTCGCGACTTACGATTTACAGCCGGAAATGAGTGCACCTGAAGTCACCGACAAACTGGTCGCTGCGATTCGTTCACAAGAATACGACCTGATCATCTGCAACTATGCCAACGGCGATATGGTCGGTCACACCGGGAGTTACGAAGCAACTTTGAAAGCAGCTGAGGCCATCGATGCCAGCCTGAAACGCGTTACCGAAGCGTTGCTGGCAGTGGGAGGCGAGTGTCTGATCACCGCCGACCACGGTAACGCTGAAATGATGGTGGATGATCAGGGTCGCCCTATGACCCAGCACACCACTGGCCCGGTTGATATGATTTACGTGCATGATCGTGATCAACCGCTGGATCTTAAACCTGGCCGTCTGTGTGATGTATCCCCGACACTACTGGCTATGATGGGCCTGGAGCAGCCTGCAGAAATGGCCGGTGATACGTTAATCGACTTTTCCTGATACCTTGCTGCAGGGATTCGCACCATGTTCAAATACCCGACGCTTTTACTCACCGCCCTGCTGCTCTGCGGTAAGGCGGTCGCTAATGATGAACAACAACTGAGTAATCTGAAGCAGGAAATCAAAAAGCTCGAACAGTGGCTGAACACTGCGCGTGATGAACACAGCCAACTGGATCAGGCGTTACGCAAATCCGACCTGGAAATTGCCGAGCTCCTGAAAAAAATTGAACGCACGCGCACCGAGCTTAAGGAGGAGCAATCCCGCCTAAAAAAGCTCCGTCTGGAGCAAAGCCAGCTCCGTGAACTAAAGCAGCAACATCGACAGCATTTGGGCGAGCAACTGCGCTCGGCGCAAAAACTGGGAGATCAGGGACCGCTGAAGCTGCTGTTGAATCAGAACGATCCACAACAAGCACAGCGCATGATGCGCTACTTCGACTACTTCAACGTTGCCCGTATCAAAAATATTCAGCGTTTACTGGCAGAACTGCAGCATCTCGACACCATCGCCGAGCAGATATTGCAACAAGAGCGGAAACTGCAACAAAGTGAGAGCCGCCTGCTGAAGCAAAATCGGGCATTAACCACCCGCAAACAGGCGCAAAAGAAACTACTCGCCAGTTTATCGAAACAACTTTCCAGCAAAGAGCAACGATTACGGCGTAAACAAACGGACCGGAAACGACTGGAAAAGTTACTCGGCGAAGTACAGAACCTGATCAGCAATAGCCCCCGTAAGAACGATGAAAGACCTTTTCGTGCCATGAAAGGAAAGTTACCCAGACCGGCCAGCGGTCGCATCAGCAAAGCATTCGGCAACCGCCGTGATCAGCACGCACGCTGGGATGGCTGGCTGATTAATACTCTGGAAGGACAAAAGGTACGTGCAGTTCATCATGGCCGCGTCGTGTTTTCCGACTGGCTGCGTGGTTTTGGTCTGATTACGATTATTGACCACGGTCATGGCTACCTCAGCCTGTACGCTCATAACCAGACGCTTTTCCACGACGTGGGTACCTGGGTGAATCAGGGAGATACTCTCGCTCTGTCAGGTATCAATCAAGACAGTGGCAAAGCTAATCTGTATTTTGAAATCCGCCACCAGGGACGACCACAGGACCCGGCCGTTTGGCTGAAACGACGCTAAACACTTCATGACTGGCGAAAGTTTTTCAAGATATGACTTTTGTGCCATTCTTCAGGATATTCGTTCTATTTTGAGTTTTTTCATGCCCATGTTTTCAGCGCCGTCCTTAAACCTGATCCGCTCCGTTATTATTGGCCTGGCTCTGGCCCCGGCCGCTTTCGCAGAGCCACCAGCACAGCAGAACATTGGCCATGAAGTCGAGGTACCGGGGAAACTGCCGCTGCGTGAACTGCGCAACTTCACTGAAATCTTTGAGCGCATCCGTACTTCCTATGTTGAGGAAGTGGATGACAAAACGCTGCTGGAATATGCGATTCAGGGCATGCTGACTTCCCTCGACCCACACTCGGCGTACCTTCAACCGGAGGCATTCAGCGATCTTCAGGAGAATACCTCAGGTAAATTCGGTGGTCTTGGTATTGAAGTGGGTATGGAAGATGGGCTGATCCGTGTTGTAACCCCGATTGACGACACACCGGCTCAACGCGTTGGTATTAAAAGTGGCGATCTGATTGTCACTCTTGACGGAGAGGCGGTCATGGGCATGACATTAAGTGATGCCGTTGATCGTATGCGCGGTGCGCCCGGCTCCGAAATCACTTTGGAAGTGCGCCGCAAAAATGAGAAAGAACTACTGACATTCACGCTTGAGCGCGCCGAAATCAAAGTCGCGAGTGTTCGCACAGAAATGCTCAGTGGAGATATCGGCTACGTCCGAATTACCCAATTTCAGGAAAAAACAGGGCCGGAGCTGAACAAAGCTGTCGAGCAGTGGACCTCTGACGATCAGCCACTGAACGGCATAATTCTCGACATGCGCAATAATCCGGGTGGCGTTCTCGACGCTGCGGTGGAAGTTGTCGATGCCTTTGTCAGCGAAGGGTTGATTGTCTATACCAAAGGCCGTGCGCAGAATTCCGAATTACGTTTCTCCGCCACCGAACACACAGTCGCCGCTGATATTCCCGTGGTCGTACTGATCAATGGCGGCTCAGCTTCTGCATCTGAAATTGTTGCCGGTGCTTTACAGGATCATAAAAGAGCGGTGATTGTTGGTACCCGTTCGTTCGGTAAAGGCTCAGTACAAAGCGTACTTCCTATTACCAATGATGAAGCAATCAAGCTCACTACGGCACGTTACTTTACCCCGGATGGTCGTTCGATCCAGGCACACGGTATTGAACCCGATATCCGGGTAGAACAAAGCGAAGTAACACCGTATGAAAATCGTTTCTACAAAGAATCCGATCTGCCTGGACACTTGAAAAATTCGGAAGACGACAATGAAGCGTCTGAGCCGCAGACGGAAGATACCGGCGATACCATTGGACCGAATGAGCTACTGAAAAAAGACTTTCAATTGTACGAAGCTCACACCTTGTTGCGTGGTGTAACGATTTTGTCGCCGACCTCTGGCAAGACTTCCGCAAAACGTTCTGCAACTGACAATGGTAAAAACAGCACCCTGTCTGAGGCGAACTCTCAACAACCATGATCATGCTCTACCAAAAGCCGGGCTGGCTGCCCGGCTTTTTTTTCGCCTTTTTCATCGCACTGTTGTCAGCAACCTTTGCCTCTGCAACCGCCGCTGACAACAGCGAAGTGAACCTGATTATTATTATTGATGATATTGGTAATAATAAAAAACTGGGACAACGCACGCTGGCATTACCGGGCCCACTCAATCTTGCTTTTCTGCCTCATACACCATTCGCCCGATCATTAGCCAAGCAGGCCCGAAGTCGAGGCCACAGCATCATGCTGCACTCACCCATGGCAAACAAAAACAACGCGCAATTAGGGCCTGGCGCAATGACCTCAGAGATGAACGAACAACAGTGGCGTCAAACTCTGCTGGATAACCTTGAGGCCGTGCCATTGGCCAAAGGCGTCAATAATCACATGGGCAGCTTGCTGACAGAAAACCCCAAAGCCATGTCAGTGGTTATGCAAACGCTACAACAACAAGGCATGTTCTTTGTTGACAGTCTCACGACAGCCCGCAGCGTTGCTTCTCAACACGCGGCAGCGGCTGGATTACCCTACCTGACGCGCGATGTTTTTCTTGATCATGTCGTGGCACCAAAGGCAATATCGCGCCAATTCGACAAAGCGGTCAATCTTGCAAAAAGCCGCGGTATTGCGGTAGTGATAGGCCACCCGTACCCGGAAACACTGGAGTTTCTCGAGGCAAAGTTGAACCATTCGGGCCAACCTCCGATTAAACTCCACAGTGCACATCAATACCTGTACGATCGTCTCTGGAACGAGGTACCCGGTCCGTCTTCACGCTATCATCTGAAGCCTTTTAAACAGCCGGATTTGTAAATCCGGTAACGGCAACAGCCACTGATATCTCAGGCCAGAGCCAATCAGTGTCGTGCCGATTGGCTTTTTATTTGTACCATCGTTCCATTTTAGGTAACCTTTAGCAGGCACTAATAACAACATCCTGCAGATAACAACGATGACGAGAATCACCATGCGCAATTCTGTGTTCTGGCTGCTGTGCCTGGTCAGCCCGATGACCCTGGCAACCGACGATTACACCATTGAACTTTACGACCTGTATTGCACGTCTTGTCATGCTATTGATGCATCTGGCGCTCCTCAGGCATTTACCGACGAATGGGAAGATGTGCTGGACAAAGGCATGGCAGAAACGGTCAACAACGCCATTGCAGGTGTTGGCAATATGCCAGCGATGGGTACTTGTAACGAATGCACGCCAGAAGATATTGAAGCGCTGGTGCGTTATATGGCGACGGAGAAATAACCATGAATTTTGATCGTATTCCAATGAGTCGCCGTAACCTGCTGAAAACCGCAGGGATCGGCTTACTGGCAGGTGGCACAACCACCGCATGCTCTAATCAGGAAAAGAAAGCAGCACCCGCTGGCATCATCGGTAAGGATGGAAGACGCGTATTACCCTGGAGCAACTGGTCGGGTAACCAGAATTGTCAGCCAAACGAGCGCTGGGTACCTAAAAATGAAGAACAGCTGCTGGATGCCATTCGCAACGCCAACCAGAATATTCGTGCCGTTGGATCGGGCCATAGCTTCTCCGGTTTAGTGCCTACCAATCAGACTCTGCTCTCTCTGGCTCGCTTGCGAGGTATCGAAAACGTTAATCCGGAAACCATGGAAGCCGATGTATGGGCCGGCACCCGTTTATCGCAAATTGGTAAGAAGTTGTGGAAACACGATATGTCGATGTTGAACATGTCGGACATCGACTCACAGGCATTTGGCGGTGCACTGGCAACCTCAACCCACGGTACAGGAAAGGATCTCGGCTCTCTGTCGACCCAGGTCACTCAACTGCGAATTGCTGATGCCGCCGGTAATATCACCGAATGCTCGCCAAGCAACAACGCCGATCTGTTCAATGCGGCCCGTAACAACCTGGGTGCGCTGGGTATTGTCACTAAAGCCCGCATCAAAGCCGACAAAGCTTATTATCTGAAAGAACACAGCTGGATGATGTCCAAAGACGAAGGCCTGGAGCGCGCCGAAGAGCTGCGCGACAAGCACCGCCACTATGAAATGTACGCGCTGCCACACGGCGACTACATGCTGGGCATCAGCCTCGACAAAGTTGAAGAAAAAGACATCCCGACCGAGCAACCAAAAGCCAGTGGCGATGCTTATGAAGCTTTCCGGATGTTATCCAATGTCATCGATTACGCTCCGTTTCTGCGCGCCTGGTTAGTGAACATGGGAGCCAGTGGTGTTGAACCGGAAACCCGCTACGGTAAATCGTGGGAGATCTACGGCAATCTGCGTGATATCCGTTTTAATGAAATGGAATACACGGTGCCGGCGGAAGTCGGACCACAGTGTTTACGAGAGATTCTCGACACTATTGAAAAGCAGAATATCCCGGTCGTATTCCCGATCGAAGCACGTTATATCCAGGGTGATGATGTTTGGTTAAGCCCGTTTTATCAACGTGACGGCTTCGCGATCAGCTGCCATAACTTTCACGATAAAGATTATAAAAAGTATTTTGCTGCGATTGAGCCAATTTTCTGGAAATACGACGGCCGACCGCATTGGGGCAAGATTCACACACTGAACGCCAATGAATTTGCCGCCCGCTATGATCGTTTCGATGACTTTAAGCGCATTCGTCAGGAAATGGACCCGGATGGTCGTTTCATGAACGATCACCTGCGTTACACACTGGGCGTTTAGCTCCAGCATCAGGGGGTAACGCAAAAGGGGTAACGCAAAAAATATGGAGTTCAAGGTAAAGGATTACCAGTGCACCTGAAATAGGCCATGCTTATTTCATCCAAGGGTAAAATTCGCGTCAACGATTTCACCCTGCTTTCAGCGGCCTTTTGTGGCCGCTTTTTTATTGCTACCGGTGAAACGGTCAGACAATGACATGCCCACTGAAGACCTTATACGGGTTTGCTACTATTACGGTTAATCAGCCTGAGAGCCAGCAATGCCAGCACCGTAATTATCACCGTTGCCAGAATGACACCACTGCCTTCAGCAACAAACATACTGAATAATTCGAAAGCTCTGGCCATGTGCTTAAGATTCAGCGCCAGTACAATCACAATAAATACCAGACACAGACGGAATAACCATTTACCGATTGATTCACTGCTTTTCAGTTTAAATCGGGCCCAATAAAAGCCAGCCCCCATCAAGCCTCCCCAGGCGATTCCAGCGGCAATATCCATCAGTAGATGCTGCTTCACCAGAACCGTCGATGCCATAATCGTAACAGGCATCCAGGCCAGCCATAACATTGGTCGGCCAAATTTAATAAACAATAAAATCCAGCAATATAAATTCAACGATACATGCAGGCTTGGACAATTATTGTAGTCAGTATCGCTGTACTGTTGGTGGTAAGTGAGCCGTGAAAAAATATCATCCCCGGTGGCGTAATCTTTATCCATATAAACCGGAAAAAACTTGAAAATCAGAAACGCCAACGACATGCCAATAATAAAGATACTGGCCCCCCAGAAATAATCGGCCTTGTGTTTAAACAGCAGCATGGGAATCAATACAAAAATATACCCAAGCGTATAAGGGACAATAAACTCCGGAATTAACGGCACCAATGCATCCCACTCGCTGTTGCCGTAAAATGACGTTTCGATATTATGGCCGCGCTGCCCCCACAGATAACCTACTTCAAAATAGATAAATACCAGGATACCCAGCAATACCCTCTGCCAAACAGGCAAATCCGGGCGCAAATGATTAAACCGGTTTAACACCATCATCTCCTTATTGTTCTCACGTCACTCGACAACTTGTCTTACATCACCCGCAGTTCGGCAAGATTGTCCCTGTTCAGGCTGGCGGGGTTGTGCACAATAACAGTATTCATGAAACTTGGAAGCATAAGCATGTTAATCAACTACTGGCAGAATATCAGTGACCTGATCAACGGTGAGCACTGGGGCCTGTCACTAGAAACAGTCAAGCAGCGGCATTGTCTTTCCGATTCTCGTTTCATTGAAATCGATGGTATGCAGGTACATTATCGTGATGTCGGCCATGGTCCGGTGCTGTTGTGTATTCATGGCATCTTTTCCTCCCTGCATAACTGGCTCGACTGGACCGATATTCTCAGTAATGAATACCGTATTATCAGTCTCGATATGCCGAACTTTGGTATCACCGGTGCACACCCAAACGGTGTCACCCAACATCTGTACAGTGATTTCCTGAATGCCTTTACCGCTGCTCTGGATATCCAGCAATGTGCGATAGCCGGAAATTCACTGGGTGGCTGGATGAGCTATGAATTCGCTTATCGTTATCCTGAAAAGGTCAGCAAACTGATTCTGATCGACAGTGCCGGATTTCTGTTTATTCCACCGATGGCGCTGGTTGGTATGGGAGTGCCATTCGCAGGCTGGTCTCTCAATCACACTGCGCTACCCCGCCAACTGGTACATAATCTGGTGAAAGGAACGTACGCCCAGCCACAGAAACTGACAGACACCATACTGGATCGTTATTACGACATGATGCGACGCCCGGGAAATCGCCAGGCAGGCACCAGAGTTATTACCTATATCCGTAATCACATCGGCTTCGATACTTCTTACCTTGCGCAGATTCAACAACCCACACTGGTGATGTGGGGCAAACAGGACAAATGGATTCCAGCCAGCCACCTGCAAAAATTTACTGACCGCATTCCAGGCGCCGAAGCCATTATGTATGACAACTGTGGTCATTTGCCGATGGAGGAATTGCCGCAGCAGTCCGCAGCCGATGTCCGAACTTTTTTGCAGAGCTGATCGCTAGACGGGAGACCTCTTGATCCCCCACTACCCTGTTCACAAAACACCCCGTAGTAAACCCAAAGGAGCGACTTTGCTTTTGGTAACCGCAGAGTTATCGGTTCCGTTTGATTTTTGACCAGTCAATCAGGAAAATGTGCCGACTATTTTTTGTACTTTGATTTGTAGGTTACCAATGCTGCAATTTTCCGGTCATTCTGGCACCATTCTTCGCTCTTTACTGTTGGCCATGGTATTTCTGACCAGTCTGCCAACTCTGGCTGCAATAAAAGCGGCATTTATCTATGTTGGTCCAGCTAATGCGGTTGGCTGGAGCCACCAGCACGAGCTTGGCAGGCAGGCCATTGAGCGCCAGTTTGGTAAAAGGGTTGAAACCAGTTTTGTTGAGTTTGTGCCAGAGGGTCGTGCATCCCGTCAGGTGCTGCAACAGCTGGCCGATGAAAACGACATCGTCTTCGCCACTTCCCTTGGTTATATGATTCCGTCGGCCAGTATTGCGCGCCAAAATCCTCAGGTTAAATTCGAACACGCCACCGGTAATCGCCGGGCCGATAATCTTGCCAACTATGCAACCCGCGCATACCAGCCGCGCTACCTGGCTGGCATCATCGCTGGCAACATGACCCGCAGTGGCAAGATCGGTTATGTCGCGGCGCACGCAGTGCCAGAGGTGATCCGTGGCATTAATGCCTTTACGCTGGGCGTAAAAGCCGCCAATCCAGACGCTGAGGTCGAAGTTGAGTGGGCAAAAGCCTGGTACGCACCGGAGAAAGCCACCCGGCTCGCCAACAAACTGATGGATAAAGGTGCCGATGTGATGACTCACCATACCGACTCCCCGGCAGTGGCTAAGGCTGCGGAAAAACGTCAGGTCTATGTGATTGGCTACCATTCGGATATGTCAGCATATGCGCCCGAGTATCATCTGGTTTCTGTGGTTCATGACTGGGCGCCTTATTACATCAAACGCATTCAGGCAGCACTGGATAACCGCTGGACAAGCAGCAGCGAATGGGCAGGTATGAAGGATTCAACCTCCAGGCTGAGTAACTTAAGCAATCAAATACCACCGCTTGTTCGTGCAGAAATCGAACGCATACAAGCCGACATTATTGCCGGAGAAAAACAGATTTTTGTTGGCCCGATTGTGAATCATCGCGGCCGAACACGTGTCAAAGAAGGACAGTCATTGAGCGATGATGAACTGGACCGAATGAATTGGTACGTTGATGGTGTCAAAGGTTCGCTGTTATTTTTCTGATCATAAAAAAGCCCTGCGAGATTGCTCCCACAGGGCCAACGCCTGACTAAGGCCGTCTTAAATCGTTGTTGTTTGCTGCATTAATTCAGCGTGCCATGCCAGCGCTGATTGGCGTTACCATGACCACGAAACATAATCAGCTCTTGCCCCGCGGCGTCCACTACCTGATTGGTATTCAGGCGCGCACGAAACAGGTTGTCAGAGAAGTTAAACTGCTGGTTTTTGTTGTTGGCATCGCAATCCCATAGCTGGAGTCTGGCATGGTCATTGGTATTGCCAGCCGGGATATCGAGGCACTTCGTACCGCGGACTTTTGAAATCACTAACCCAGTCGCCGGGTCGTATTTCCATTGCTGGTTGTCGTTATTGCCGCAGTTTTCCAGTCGAACGCTGTCACCATTATTACCACCCGGTGCCGTCATACACTGACCCGAGCTTTGTACCCGAAACTGCGCCCAGCGACCTTCGGGATGTTGCAGGCGTAACTCCCACTGTTGGTTTTCGCCACCGTGGTAGCGCCATTGGCCAACGTTGGCGCCATTACCGCTGCCGAACGCATCAGCCACAAACTGACCATCGTGCATGTTGGCAATTCTATTTCCGGAATAGGTCCAGCGCAGGTTGTTATGATCGATACAATCCCAAATCACAATTTCACCACCGTCACGCTGCTGACCACGGTTATCCAGACATTTATCGGGGTTGGCTTTATTGCGGAACATGTGCGCCGACTTATCCCATAACCATTTCTGATCATCAGCCGTCAGCTGACAATCCCACAACTGCACATTAACGCCGTTATTTACATTATTGTCGTCACCGGGAATATCCATACACCGGCCACTACGACGATCCACAATCGAAACATAGCTGGCGGCGGGATCCATATGCTTAGCCGAGTTATTGGTTACCGAGCGTTCCCACATCTGCAGATACGCCTCCGCCGAGTTCATGATTGCATCATAAACGCGACGGCTGGCCTGATTGCGAATATCTTCCAGGTGATCCGCTAATAAGCCGTAGTGTGCGACACCATCCGTGTTGTAATCGAAAATACGATTACCGGTTTTCTGCTTGTTGATGCGGGTGCCAAACTCAGTTTCGAAGGGATAAATGAGTGGGCTGTTATCGGCGCTATTCCGGGGCGCGGCCTGGGGACCAATGCCTCCCATATCACTGGAGAAAGCCACCGCATTGAGAAACTCCGTCTCCTCCACTAATGACAGGTAAGGGCTCAGACTGCCTTCAATGCCGTTAGAACTGCCGTTGTAACGCGCCAGAAATCCGCCTGCTTTGGCAATACGCTGATGCAATTTATGTGGACGCCAGCCCGGTGCGTGATTGAGATGACTGTGGGTAGAAACCACTCCGGAATAGTTACGACTTTCTACGATATCCATAATCGAACGGGCGGTCTTCGTGGAGGTGTGATCCAGCTCAATGATCATGCCTTTATCGATCATCCGGTTAACCAGATAATTCCCCAGCTCACTCAGACCATGGCGATTACAGTGAAATACACTTTCGTCATAGGTCGGATTCAGACCGATCACATTGAGGATATCTTTTAGCACGGGTAGCTTGCCGATGAGCGGGAAACCAGAAACAAACTTAGCCCCCTGAGTTTCTGCATCACAGCCCTGAGTTTCGAAGAAACGACCGGTCGACAGCCTCTGGCCAACGTTAATGAAACCATCTTCCATCCGTGCACCACCAAGCTTGTTATCAAAGCGGTGCAACGGGTACATCACACGAACACCGGCGTCGTAGATATCACGCAGCTGGCGTTCAATGCTTTCTTTATTACAGTGACTGTCTTTAAGGCCACAGTTGAACAGTTCAGAAGCCTCAATCCCCATCAGAACCGCCAGCTTACCGTCGGCAATCACCTGACGTGCCTGCGCCGGAGACGTGACAATACGGAAGAAACCTTTTCCTGGCCCTCCCTGCTGAGCATCGATGTAATCCTGCATTTCGCGTAAACGCTGAATCTGCAAATAGATACTGGCCATGGTGTTGCAGTTATTCGGGTTGATCCAGCTGGCCGGATTCACCGTTTTCTGCACGTTACACAGCACCTCATTTTCCACCAGGTGAGACACCAGAATCCGCTGCCCGCCTTTGTGAGCACGCTCAATCCATTTGTAGTACTGCTGCATGTGAGAAATCTGTCGGTGGTTTGGCCAGAACGGGAAGTCAGGATAGCCACGGGTATCGTAGCGATGATTGACGTCGTCATAGCCCATCAGGTTACCGATAATATCCAGTGCCCCTTGTGGCCCATGAACACCTTTACTGTCGTTCAGCGCGTTTTCAATACCGAAACGGTGAAATGGCTTACCGTGCAACATTTTCCCTCCCATAAACTCGTACGAGGTGATATGGGTATGTGGGTCAATAAAACCTCGTACTGGCTGGTCAACCGCAGTCTGATATGGCTGACTTTCAACCAGATTTAATTCGGCCTCAGGAAAGGGGCGGCAATCGTTTTGTGGTACCAGACGGAACGCTGTCTCGTTGTTCAGATTAGCCGGATTAAGGGCGTCAATAACGTATAAACCGCCATGGCGATAAGCACCGATATTACCGTAGTTATGCTGCAGTACTTTTTTTAAAGCTGGTCCATAAAAGCTGAAATGGATCTCGCCATTGTTCCCGGAATGGGCCGTCACTTTAAATTCGGCAAAGCTTCCGGCATAGCGACCAGACGACACTTCGTTCGGCAAGTGTGTGGCCAGGTAACGGCCGTCTTTATCTGTCAGCATGTAATGCGAGAAGCTGGTTGGCTTAAAGTAGAAATGTGCCGCTTCGCCAATGTTGTTGGCGGTAAAGTTATAACTCAGGCCATCGTCCACCAGCGCGGCGGCCTTTTTGAAACGGCGCATGTATTTACCGTTTTGTGGCGATTGTACGGCGTAACATCCCTGAGCCAGTCCATAAACGGCATCTAATGCCTGCTGCTCTCCAAGGTTGGGAGAAGGTGCTGGCGGGGTCTGAGAAAATGCAACGGCGTTGGCGGCACCGAGCAGACCGGCCGTTAAAACACCGGTCGCCAATGTCGTATGACACCAGCGTTTTAGTTCATGTTGTTTCATGCTGAATTCCTGTGACGTGTCACCGCCTTAGCGGCACGTGGTTATATGAGGGCGATCGGACAGCTGCAACGGCGCCCTCTGTTTTTATTGTTCACTGTTTGCTGAACTCCCGAGCCTGCGAGACAACCCGGAAGCCGCCACAGAATGACAACGATGAACGCCTCAGTAATAGGAAAAATCGGGTCAAGGTGTGTGCAAACAACTCAACCGCTTTCAGGCATCAGGATCAGAACTGTGCAGAAAATAAAAAAAGTTTATGCATTACCTCAAATGCAACAAACGAACGGCTAAAACCATAAGTTAGCCACTCGTTTCGATGTGCAAATGACGCAAAACGTCATCATCCGACGGCCACAAGATGAATACTCATAGAGCCTCACTTCAACTGGAAAAATTACGCCAGACCATTCGTTTAGTGGTCATATTTCTGTCACAGCGGCGCTATAGGGTGTTGTTGATAATTTTGCTGAGAACTGTTTATGGCGCCGCAATCGCTTGAAGTCAGTTTGGAAGATCTACTCAGCAGGGAAGCCATATTTACTGTTTTACAACCCATCGTAGACCTGAGGAACTTCCAGGCTCTGGGCTATGAAGCCCTGAGTCGCGGAGAGCCAGGGCACATGCTGCAGCGACCCGACCTGATGTTCCAGGCGGCACAGCAATTCGATCAGGTGACTCAACTGGAACGATTGTGTCTGCGCTCAGCACTGTTCCACTTTTGCCGCACTGATGTTTCTGGTTTGTTGTTTGTTAACATCACTCCGCAGAGTCTTGATCAGCTGGCATTTGAAGAACGATTATTGATGCAGCGCCTGGAGGAGTCGGCAGTCCGGCCTTCTCAGGTCGTATTGGAAATATCAGAGCGTTTTCCAATTACCCACATGGATCTCTTTATTGAACAAATCGGACGGCTCAAATCCCTTGGCTTCAGTATTGCTATCGATGACCTCGGCAGTGGATATTCCGGCCTTAAGTTATGGTCGGAGGTAAAACCGGATTTCGTCAAAATCGATCGCCATTTTATTGATCGGATTGATCAGGATACGGTCAAGCAGGCCTTTGTTACTTCCGTGGTGGATTTATGCGAACAGCTGAAGTGCGAAGTCATTGCTGAAGGGATCGAGCAACCTGCTGAGCTGCAGTTAATTCGCAGTCTGGGAATCCATCTTGGTCAGGGCTACCTGCTGGGGCGACCACAAACAAAACCTCAGGTATTAACGCCCAGCGGTGAACGCCAGGAGCATCGGCGCCGCAGCGGCAGGCCGCTAGAGCGACCAATATCTCAGCTATGCCAACCGGCAACCTGCATCAGTGCCGATGCCAGCCTGGCGGAAGCGGACGAGCTGTTTCGCCATGATCAGCAACTGATGTCACTTCCAATCATAGAAAACGAACGACCGGCCGGTCTGTTGCACCGACGCAAACTGCTGGAAATGTTTGCTCTGCCCTATGGTCGCGCCCTTTATGAACGCAAAGTGGTCTCATTACTGATGCAGCAAGACCCGTTAATCGTCGATTCCGCCATGAGCCTTGAAGCAGTCAGTAAAATCATCACTGACGACGAAGACCATTACCTGCGCCAACATTTTATCGTCACTCACATGGGACGTTATCAGGGTGTGGTCAACACCAAAGACTTACTGAAGTGCATCACCGACAGCCAAATACAAAAAGCCCGCTACGCTAACCCTCTCACGTTGCTGCCGGGCAACGTGCCTATTGATGAAGAAATTGAGCGCCGGCTGCGACTCGACAAACGCTTCCACCTTTGTTACGTCGATCTGAACTTCTTCAAACCGTATAACGACCATTATGGTTATCGTCAGGGAGACTCCGTACTGCGATGGCTGGGCACTTTATTGCAGCAATACTGCAGCAATGAGTGCTTTATAGGTCATGTGGGTGGGGATGATTTTATTGTGATTACCGAGCGCGACGACTTTACCGCCCTGTGTGACGATTTAATCGCCGCCTTTGATCGGGACAGACGTGATTATCACAACGAGCAGGACTGGCAACGTGGCTATATTTGCGGCAGTGATCGCAATGGCAACCGCGGCCAGTTTCCGCTCCTGGGAATATCGATTGGTATTGTGCCATCATCATTAATTCGTGACGGTAGCGCCCAGCATATGGCCAACCTGGCGGCCAAAGCGAAAAAACAAGCCAAGCAATTTACCGGTAGTGCACACTATTGTCTTAGCGGACACGAAGAGCAGCCATTGATCAGCTGACGCAATAACTGTTGCGGCCGGTGCGTTTCACGTCGTACATGGCTTCATCGGCTTGAATAAGCAGCTCTTCCCAGCTGTCCTCTCCCAGGCGTCCGATGGCGATGCCAATACTGGCTGTTACGTTGCGCAGATCTGGATACTCGTCAAAGTGCAGTTGCGTTAACGCCGCCTGCAGGCGTCTGGCATACACCACAGCACCTGGCTGATCACAATCCAGCAACAACAATGCAAACTCTTCACCACCAAGACGTCCAATGCGATCCTGGTCCCGTGCCAGTTCACGCAATAACTGGCCAAAACGTTTCAGCACATGATCACCTGCCACATGACCATGATGATCATTAATGTGCTTAAAATGATCGAGATCGATCCAGAGCAGCGCAACATTGACCGATAACTCTCCTAACTGCTTCATCTGCTCAATAAACGCCCGCCGGTTTAATAACCCGGTTAAGCCATCAACATTGGCCAGAACCTGTAATTGGTTATTTGCCATTTCCAGAGCATGAGCCTTGTCAGCGAGGTCGCGGGTGCGCAATTCCACCCGCCGCTCCAGTTCGCGGTTGGCCGATGCCAGTTCGTGACTGAGGAATTCAATCTGACGCCGCTGCCTGACTCTCAGACTGAGAAAGTTGCTGGTCTGCGTCAGAATAAACAACAGCAGACCGGTGCCAATCCAGGGGCTGCCCTGAATCAGCTGATTGTTCAGCATCAGGTCATGCACCACTGACCCAGCCAGGGCGATCAGCCCGGTAAACAACAGCAATGAGCCATCACGACGACGCCAACTGATCTGCAATAACAATAAACAGCCAATCAACACCAGCAGTAACAGCATAATGCTGAACAGTCCCAGCAACTGGGTAAACCACAAGGTTGGCAGAACCAGACACAGCAAAACGCAGAGCGCAAATGGCAATGAAATTAACACACTGCTGCCACGTTTCAGATCTTGTGGGAAGCTGTTATGAATCCAGGCCAGAAAGAACAGTGGGCTGATCAGCATCGAGACGTAGGCCAGGCGCATATGTAATGTCCAGGGCAGCTGCATGTCCAGCAACCAATAAAACGGTGCATTACCAACAATGCCGATGCGCAATCCTAATGCCAGCGCCAGCAGCCCCAACCACAACCCGGCACGATCTTTGGGGTCGACCAGGTATTCCAGAATCAGCAACCCCGCCATGATGATCATCAACAACGAGATCAAGGCATCGTACAGCTGATGGAAATAGAATTGCTCAGTCAATGACTGGCGCAGACCCAATTCAATTGGTTGCCAGGGGCCGCCACTGTTGTGATGGAAATTGCTGACCTCCAACACCAGATTAAGCTCGTTCCCGGAGGCTGTCCCCAGTACAGCCCAACGATTTCCGATGTAGGCTTCAGCATCACGGGCTTCGGTGGCAACTCGGCCCCCTTGCGTAATCAGTTTGCCGTTGGCGAATAAACGAAAGGCAGTAGACACCTCGGGAACAAACACGGCAAATTCCTGATCAGGCGGAAGTTGTGTCACTTTCAGGTAGAAACTGGCATAACCCTGCCCAGAATGATGCCAGCCCGCCGTTCCACTGGAATCCCAGGTCGACGGTATAACAAACCAGGGGGCACCTGGCTGTCGCCGTTGCGCAGGAGAATCAAAGCGCTGCCAGGAAAACCCCCATTCTCCGTTCAGCACCAGATTACCGGATTCCGGTGACCAGTCTGCTGCATTTAATATCCCCTGCCTGGCAACCGGTTCCGCGAAGGATGCATTGGCAGCTGTTGTTGGCACAAGGAGCAACAGCAAGATTGCAAACATCATGGCCAAGCGATACGAGCGTAAGTAAATTCCCATAGTTCAATGTAAAGCCAACCGGTCAGCGACTGACCTGGCTGGTACTGAGCTTCCTGCGTAACGATCCAATTATTATTCTCAGTGTATTTTAACCGATGCAACAACGGCAGCAGCCGCTATCACAAACTGGTATACTGCCGCCCTGAATAACGCTTGCAGAACACTGGTGTGGTATGAACCCGGATCTTAACAAATTACAGCCTTATCCGTTCGAAAAACTGACAACACTGAAAGCGGCCGTATCGCCAAATACCGAGCTGCCACACATTGCTTTATCGATTGGTGAACCCAAGCATCCAGCGCCGGATTTTGTCCAGCAGGCAATGACCGATAACGTGAAACGGCTGGAAAATTACCCAACAACCAAGGGGCTTCCTGAACTGAATCAGACGATTGCCGATTGGTTGCAACGACGTTTTTCGCTTGAGACGATCGACGCGGTTTCTCAGGTCATTCCGGTTAACGGCACTCGCGAAGCTATTTTCGCCTTCACACAAGCGGCGGTTGACCGCTCAGCCAGCAATCCTTTGGTCGTTAGTCCAAATCCGTTTTATCAGATCTATGAAGGGGCCACTTATCTGGCTGGAGCCACACCTCACTTTTTGCCCTGTTTAGAAGCTAATGGCTTTATGCCCGACTTCGATAATGTCGCGCCTGAGATATGGGATGACTGCCAGCTGTTGTTCTTATGCTCACCGGGTAACCCAACCGGTGCAGTGATTCCATTTGAACAACTCGCCAAACTGGTTGAATTGGCCGATAAACATGACTTTATTATCGCCAGCGACGAGTGCTATTCGGAGATTTTTGTCGATAGTAAAGAAGCACCAATCGGGCTACTGGAAGCGTGTCAGCGTTTAGGCCGCCACGATTACAAACGTTGTGTGGTATTCCATTCATTGTCCAAGCGCTCCAACCTGCCGGGACTGCGTTCAGGTTTTATCGCCGGTGATGCCGACTTACTGAAACCTTTCCTGCTGTATCGCACCTACCACGGCTGCGCCATGCCGATCCAGACTCAGCTGGCCAGCATAGCTGCCTGGAACGATGAGCAACATGTCGAGGAAAATCGCCGCCAGTACACTGAAAAATTCCGCGCGGTGCTAGAGATATTGCAACCGGTTGCCGACGTTCAGCAAACCGATGCCAGTTTTTATCTATGGCTGAAGACACCGGTGAATGAAGAAATGTTTGCCCAGCAATTATTCGCCCAGCAGCACGTGACAGTGCTACCTGGCTCCTACCTCTCACGTAAAATTGACGGTATCAATCCGGGTGAAGGCCGAGTACGAATGGCACTGGTTGCCAGCGTCGAAGAATGTACTGAGGCCGCCCAGCGTATTAAAACCTTTATCGAAACTCTTTGATTCAGACATATTATGGCAATTACACAAAATACTTTTGGTAACGACGTAACCAGCGACGATATCCTCGATACACTGGGATTTTTTGACGACTGGGAAGACCGTTACAAGTACATCATTGATCTGGGAAAACAACTTCCGGCGATGAATGATGACAAAAAGACCGATGACTTTCTGCTGCGCGGCTGCCAAAGCCAGGTCTGGATTGATAGTGAAGTGAATGACGGTGTATTGAGCTTTGAAGTTGACTCTGATGCTCACATCGTGAAAGGTTTATTGTGTGTCGTGCTGGCAGCGTACAATCACAAATCTGCCGCAGATATTATCGCTTTTGACATTGATGCATATTTTGATGACGTCGACCTGGTGAAACACCTGAGTCCAACCCGCGGGAATGGCTTACGCTCGATGGTTCAGAAAATAAAAGATACGGCACAGCAGAATCTTTAATGCGCTGAAAAACCCGATAGCCAACAGTTCTTTGACGCCAAGTGGCGTCAAAGAACTGCATATTACAACTAAGTTAAAGGACTTATTGTGGTTATCGGCAATTAGCGGTAAATTCTTATTTCCACTCTATGTTTAGACGGGCGAGCTGTTTTTCGTCCGTTTTTTTTGTCTGTTTAATGACCCTTCGTTTCTTGAAGCATTGTTAAAGATACCATTAATTGCTGTTACCAATATCCTGCGGATCTTCAATCCCAAGATTATTGGTTAACCAATCATCGCCAGGCGCATAGTGCTCTTCCATGATATCCGGATACTCTCGTTTCAGCTCCTCGGCCATTTCCTGAATGCCCTGAATTTTATTTCGTGCAAATGCAATCTGCTCATCATCAACACCCTCGCGTTGACCACGTTCAATCATTTTTTCCAATTCTGCGATTTTGCTTTTGCTTGCTTCAACATAAGCCCGGTAAACACGCAGCTGCTGGCGTCGTTCGTATTGCTCATACCGCTGCGGGTCCGCAAGCTCCTCAGCCGATGGTTCTTCGTCACGCTGGCGGGTTCGATTTAATGCTGGCGCTCTGGGATCGCCGTTTTCCACACTATCACGAAACGATGCAATCGCCTGCTGGTCGAGCTCGATATCTGCGCGAGGCGTGATATCAGATTCCCTGACGGTTGCCGAAACTACTTGAGAGGAAGTAACAGTGTCAGTCTCAAAAGACAACAGTGGCTCAGCATCTGCGATATTATGGGAAACGTCTGCCCCCAACTGAATCCGAACAAGATCGTCATTATTCAGATTGAAGATTACCAACATCACCAGCGCGATGACTAAGACCGCAATCGGCCATTTCATGGTTTATTCCGACGTTTAAATGCTTGAGGATTAAGGTGCACATCCGCATTGTTGCGCAGTGTTTTTTGTAATGTATAGAACTCATCCTTCAGCTGTTTTAACGCAATGTCGCGGCTGGCTTCGTAATGTACCGTTGCATCCGTGACATCCAGGTAACCATCTTCCCGCTCATCGATGTAGAGAATTTCGTAGACTACTTTGCCATCCCCTTGAGGACTACGAAACGGCATCGATGTTTGCCCTTTTTGGTGAGTAAATGCGACCGAATGAATCCAGCCCCGGTTGCTGTCTTTCCGAATCAACCAACCCAGATCGCCGGGAATCTTGGCATTTTTATCATCGGCGATGGAGTATCGGGCAATGGCATCATCGAAACTCAAACCATGTTCCAGCTCATGCTTTACTTTATCGGCCTGCTCCTGTGTCGCCAGCTGAATATGACGGGCTTTAACTTTTTCAACTACCGCAAATTCATCTTTATTCTCGTTATAAAAAGCCAGTACCTGGTCTGATGGCACTTGCTCTGCACGCAGGCGCAGCACCGGGTTATCATCATGGACGTCAGCGTATAACCCCATGCTTTGCAGTAACGCCGTTTTATCCTGTTCGTTTGCAACAATTTGCTTTACCGCGGCAACATCTTCCGCGGGACTGTTATTGTCAGCCCAATTCAATACAAATAGCGAACCGGCACGCTCACGCGCTTCAGCATGCAAATGCTTGAGGTCGGCATTCAGCATCGACAGACGCCCCTGAACATTCTGACGACGATAAATATCCCACAGACTCAGGCTGACTTTCTTGTTGCCTAAATCAACCTCGACCACCGGAGTTCGCCGCGCAACTTTTTCCTGCTCTGCTGTCGCTTCGATATTCACACTGGAGTTCAAAGCGAACAACCTCTGGTATTCCTCGGCAGTCAGCTTGGGGTTAAACGTCAGAATGCCGTCCAGCGACTTTTCCGGTAACGACTGTATTGCTGCAAACAGCTCTTTTTCATGGGCTTTACGAAGCAATGCAACACTGCGGTCTTCGCGTTGCACCTGACGTAAAAAACCGACTTTGTTTTCGTTCTCTAAAAATTCTGCAGGTAAATTCTGACGCGCATAGGCGGCCAGCAAAGCATCGTCAATAATACGCTGCATGGCCTGGGGTGGACTCACAGGCTGACTCGGATGGTTGTAAGAACGCCAGAAAATTTCGAGTACCGGCGTGCTAAGCGTCAGTTCGCCCATACGCGCAACAATTCGCGGATCGGTGATGTCATTATGCACTGCCGATAGCGCCGGAACGGACACTGAGGTCGCGATTATCAGGCTGGCTGCCAAAGATGCCGAGCGGCAAAAGCTCAATAATTTATTCATTGTTGCCTCTGAAATAGCGGTGACACGATCATATTGTGTGTTGAAGCCTGTTATACAAAAAAGGCGGACCCGAGTCCGCCTTCCATACGCAGTTTGATATTGAATCAGAAACGTTCAACCGCGTGGTTCAATACATGCACTGTCATGGCAATCGCATGAGGAATGACAATTTGTGCAGTCTCGCTTCGATCGGCATCGCTGGTACTGCTGAGGACAATACCACCACGGCTGTATGAAATAGCACCGCCCTCAGTCAGCAGAGGACGAATATCGTTCTGACCTTTAGGAACCGGCGTGAACGATTTCAGCGCTTCAGTGACAGCATCTGAATCATTCATGTTTTTCTTATCGTAGTTATCCTGAACCCAGGACTCCCAACCACCGTGATTGTGCGCAGAGGTTGACCAGGTGTGGTGTGGCTGCAATAAGTCAGTTGTGTGCAAAGCAAAACCGAGAGTCTGGGCCGTTGGCTTCTTCAGGAACTGGTTATACCAATACTGACCCAGGTTATCGATTGGTTGGAACGCCGCTTTTTCAAAATCTTCGTAATGACTTTTCGAGGAATGAGTATCCAGGCGGTAATTCTTTTCGGTAATTCCATAGGAGTTGTACTCTGAATCCTCGTTACACCAACGCCAGAAGCACCAACCTGTCATACCACCTTTACCATCATCCAGGTGATCACCAACCAGCCAGGTACCCAACAGTTTATCTTCGGTACCCTTCACAGGAATCTGACTGTTGTTGTAGCCAGGAATATCGTTACCGTGAACATCACCACTGCGGGAGTGGTTCTGGAAGTGCCACCAGGCGGTGTAGGTTGCAACGAAGCTACCGATACCAAACACCGGAGCCTGAACACAATCGCCGGTTACTGCACCACACAGGTAGGTGTCTTTAAAATCATCAACATCGTAGGCACCCTGACCTATCGCATCACCGAACTGCTCAACCGTCAGACCGGCTGCTTTAGCCGCCGCTTCCAGCTTGCTAAAGTTCGTCGTGCCAGGGTTGGCCTTCATGTAAGCAACGGCATCGGTCACGATGCGCTTATGAGTTGGTTGAGTAAATGCATAGCTGTCAATTGAGGCCAGTGTCAGCATACTACCCATGGCGAGAGTCAGAGAGGTTTTCATTGGCGAGCCACCTGTTATTTATTATCGGATCATTCTTATTTGGCTCAAACGTCAGTAAATTTAAGCCATTATTCTTATAAAATGCGGCCGAAGCTTACCGGTTAACGAAATATTACCGCAACAAAAAATTCACAATTGGCTCCCTCTGTCCTGTGAGGCGCCTTATTTCCAATATTGGATCCGGACAATGTCTTAAAAGACACGAAGGTCTTGTACCCCCCACAGCGCACAATTACTATGCATTCAAATAGTTTGCATGCAAAATGAAATGAAAAACAGCGAATGTATCTTCTACCTGCTCAATAAAACCGCACGCTCTGCCAGTAAATACTGGCAAACTCAGGTGAAAGATCTGAATCTGACGGCAACCCAGGCAAAAGTGTTGGCATTTATGCAGGACCTCGACAACCCTACGAGCCAACAATTAGCTGACCATTGTGCGCTGGATAATGCCACCCTGACCGGTGTAATTGATCGTTTGCTAAAGTTAAAACTGGTTGAACGTCAGCCCAGTGATTCTGACCGCCGGGTGTTGCATATCAACTACAAGCAGCCAGGGCGCCAGCTGGCCGAACAACTTCAATCGCGCCAACTACCCGCCAACGAAGAATTCTTATCTGCCCTGACAGACGCAGAGCAACAGCAACTCAGACACCTGTTAAAAAAATTGTGAGACGTATATGAACAACTCTGATCAGAACGATCACCATTACCGCGCACTGGAAGCAATGTATCAGTGTGCCCCCGTCAACGCGTATTACAAACCAGTCATGACCATCACAGAAGCTGAAGCGGAAATCATTATCGATATTCAGCCTTCAATGTTTCACACCGCAGGCGCTACCCATGGCTCGGTGTATTTTAAGATGCTTGATGATGCGGCGTTCTTCGCGGCCAACTCTTTAGAAGAAGAGGTGTTTGTATTAACCACATCATTTACCACCTATATCACCCGTCCGATAGCCAGCGGTAAAATGATCGCCAGGGGCAAAGTTGTCAATAAGAACAGCAGCCAATGGATTACTGAAGCGGTGGTTTATGACGAGGAAGGACGCGAACTCGGCCGTGGTAATGGCATATTTGTGCGGTCAAAGATTCAGCTGAATAACACCCGCGGCTATAAAGACTATATGATCGCTCGCTGAACAGATGAACGGCCCGGAAATTCGGGCCGGACAATCGAGCCAGTTAAAACATATAACCAACACGCAAGGTAGCAAGTGCAAGGTTTGGATACTAGGTGAGTACATTCTCCACGCGTCTTACCGTATCGCGATCACCTTCCGATACCCGCTCCTGAACAGATTGAGTTACTTCACCGGATAGTGGCAACGTCAGAGTTATCCAGTCCACCGCCATACTCCAGTTATCAAACTGCCAGTGATTCGAAACGCCCAGTTGCGCCATATGGGTCTCAGCTTCCGTCCCTGAGTTGAGTTAAAGGACAGCAAGATACCTGAATTAGCGGTTAATTGCAGAACATAATCACTCAGGCTTCTTCAGTCTGACCCAAAATCCAATCGAGCGCGGCGTTAATCCAGCCTTGTTTCTGATTCATCACCTTTTTAATCACCGGCACATAATCTACATTTTCATGTTTGCTGCGCTGAATCAGCCACGCTATCAAGGACGCACGGATGCGGCGAGCAACGCACACGGATTCTGGCCGCTTAACAAAGAGTCTTCGAGCTTTTTGGTTTTATCTTTGAGACGACGATGGACTTGCGGATGAGCTTCCAGCAGCACGTAACCAGCCTGGTTCATCAGTTGCTCTTCATAGGCGAAGTGATCCAGGGTGTCGTCTTTCAAACGCTCCATCACATTAAGGATCATCGCTACGTTTCCCAGCCATCCCTGTGGCTGTTTAGTAATTACCCAGTAGTTTAGGGAGAGGATTGGTGACAATTGACCAGATTCATTCACATACTTTTTGAATGGTCTTCTCACATTTGACGAATTATTCCCGACCAGCCATAAATCGCGGGCAATAAAAAACCGGCCAGGGCCGGTTTTTCAGAACGATCAGAATTGCCTGACATTAAGCAATTTTCGGATCCAGTTCACCAGACTGATAACGGTCAAACATCGCATCCAAAGACAGTGCTTTGATCTTCGAGGCGTTACCAGCAGTGCCAAAGGCTTCGTAACGATCAACACAGATCTGCGACATCGCCTTAACAGACTGAGCCAGGTATTTACGCGGATCAAACTCACCCGGATTTTCTGCCATAAAGCGACGGATTGCACCAGTAGATGCCAGACGAAGGTCCGTATCGATGTTTACTTTGCGAACACCGTGTTTGATGCCTTCAACGATCTGCTCAACCGGCACACCGTACGTTTCAGGAATATCACCACCGAATTCGTTGATAATCGCCAGCCACTCCTGCGGTACAGACGAAGAACCATGCATCACCAGGTGAGTATCCGGAATGCGCTTGTGGATTTCTTTAATCTGGTCGATGGCCAGAATGTCACCCGTTGGTGGACGAGTGAACTTATAAGCACCGTGAGAAGTACCGCAAGCAATCGCCAGTGCATCAACACCGGTTTGCTTAACGAAGTCAGCGGCTTCTTCCGGATCGGTCAGCATCTGATCATGAGTCAGCGTACCTTCGGCACCCACACCGTCTTCTTCACCAGCCTGACCGGTTTCCAGAGAACCCAGAACACCCAACTCACCTTCAACAGACACGCCGCAACCGTGTGCCATCTCAACGGTACGTTTCGTCACATCTACATTGTATTCGTAGCTCATTGGCGTTTTGCCATCTTCCCCCAGCGAGCCATCCATCATGACCGAGCTAAAGCCCAGCTGAATAGAACGCTGACATACCGTCGGAGAAGCACCGTGATCCTGATGCATGCACACAGGAATGTGTGGGAATTCTTCAATTGCTGCCAGAATCAGGTGGCGCAGGAATGGAGCACCTGCATACTTACGGGCACCAGCAGAAGCCTGAACAATAACTGGGGAATCAGTTTTGTCCGCCGCTTCCATAATGGCGCGCATTTGTTCCAGGTTGTTAACGTTAAAAGCAGGCACGCCGTAGCCGAACTCGGCGGCGTGATCCAGCATCTGACGCATGCTAATCAGGGCCATTGTATTACCTTGTATTAATAGGGGTTTACAGTTCGGGATATTGTACCACTCAAAGGAAGACTTTCAGACCCCGAATATCAAACCCCCAAAAAATTGAGAATGAGAATTATTCATTAGAATTTAATGCAAAAAGGCTTAAAAATGCCTACCGGATTCTCAGGGTTACGGACACCCTAACTTTTAACGATACCTCAGGAGCGTTACACAATGGCCTCATCAGCACAGCAAGCCATGCTGGAAAAAGTCATCCGTCAAAATGGATTTGTTGCCGCACTGGATCAAAGTGGTGGCAGCACACCCAAAGCGTTAAAGCTGTATGGTGTTGAAGAGTCGGAATATGATGGCGATGAAGCCATGTTTGCCAAAGTTCACGAGATGCGCACCCGCATCATCACAGATCCGGCATTTGATGGTCAGCGTGTATTAGGCGCCATTCTGTTTGAGAATACGCTGGATCGCGACATTGAAGGAAAATCGTCTGCCCACTATTTATGGCAGGTGAAACAGGTTGTGCCGTTTCTGAAAGTAGACAAAGGTCTGGCCGATGAAGCCGACGGCGTTCAGCTGATGAAGCTTATGCCAGAGCTGGATCAACTGTTGGCCAAAGCCAACACTCAGGATGTATTTGGTACCAAAACGCGCTCTGTAATCAAACACGCCAATGCCGAGGGTGTCAAAGCAGTCGTCGCGCAACAGTTTGAAGTAGCAAAACAAATCACCGCTGCGGGCCTGGTGCCGATTATCGAACCGGAAGTCGATATCAACTGCCCAGAAAAAGCCGAAGCGGAAGCACTGCTGAAACAAGCGTTACTGGACAACCTACAGCAGCTTAACGCAGATCAGAAAGTGATGTTGAAGGTCACCCTGCCTGAACAGCCTAACTTCTATAACGAGTGCATCGAGCAGGCGAACGTCATTAAAGTCGTTGCACTCTCCGGTGGTTACAGCCGTGACGAATCCAATACTCGCCTGAGCAATAACTCAGGCATGATTGCCAGCTTCTCCCGCGCATTAACTCAGGGGCTTTCTGCTCAACAAAACGATGCGGATTTTAACAACACGCTGAACAAGACCATCGAATCGATTTATCAGGCTTCCATCGCCGGTTGATTCTCGTCTGATTCGTGTATAAAAAACGCCGTACAGAAGATTCTCTGTACGGCGTTTTTTATTCATTTTGTTGCTCAGAAATGTCCACTCGGTGATTGATAGACAGGAACAACCAGAATCGGATGCTCCGCTTGTTGCTGCACAGTATCTTTTGCCGATTGAGCTGCGGCACTGCCATCATCGGTGATAAAAGGTTCCGTAGCGCAAGCTGATAACATCGCAACGCAAAACATCAGAGCATATCGCATTATTTATTCACTTCTTTTCTCGTGTATTTTTAATCAGGAATGAAAACAGATCAACCGCAGCACGAACCTGCGCTACCGTGCGTTTATTTTTGTCGTCACTGAACAAATCAACCAAATATTCACTATCAACATCTGATGATTGTGCTGTTTGATAAGATGAAGCACGAACGTCGCGACGCAAACCATCCATCTGCGCTTGCATCATCTCCATTTGTTGAACCATCAACAAGCGCTGCTTAAATAACACATCAATTCGTTTGCCTTCGTAGGTCTCACAGACTTCCATTTCCTCATTATATCGGCAGACACCTTTGCCATGGGGAATTCCTTCAACAATTGGGCCGTCCCACACCAATGTTCCTTCGGCGTACATTTTTCCATGGTGCATATCCCCATGGTGAAAAGTACCAACAAAACGTTTACCTAACGGTGTTTTTGCTTCACCCGGACCGTGCGCCAGGCCGTCTTTACAAGAGTCCGTCAGTAGATAATATTCACTGTCGGTAATCGGGCAAGTCTCATTCTGTTCCAGCGTTTTTTCCAGATTTTCCAGAGCCAGTTCCTGGCGCTCAAGGGCTGTTTCGCGATAGCTGCCGCGCGGCATATTATCGAGATATTTCTGATAACTTTCGTAGCTGTCTTTTAAACGTGCCTGTTGCCATAACGCCTGATCGCTGCGGTAACTGGCGACAATACCGGCAGCTCGGTTCAGGCCACAGAATTCAATCAGCTGGTTAACCGTCAGACCAATTTTACTGCGTTTTCTTGCCGTACACGCAATCGACTTGGTTGATGCCAGATTGAAGTCTGGGTTAAACGGCAATAACCGCGAGATCGAGTCGGGTCTGTTGAGCACCGCCAGGTGCAACGGCGTCATGCCACGCTTGTCAGTCACATTCACATCGATGCCGGCATTAATAAGGGGTTCAATCATCCGGCTGCTGGATAACACCGCCTGATGCAGCAGTGTACGCCCAAACGGGTCACGCTTGTGCAGACGTTCCTCATCCACCAGCACAGCATCCAGATCCGGCATATATCCGGTTTTCACAATGGTGAATTCGGCTGGCTGACGTACCGAAGCACAGCCTGTGGTAATTGCGATCAGAGCGATGCAAAGCAATCGCGAGAGTAAGCCTACGGAGATGGAGAAGCGTGCCATAACGTTCCTTGTTTAAAATCCATAACAGAGCACAAATTGTCTGCGATAACCCGGATGAATATTGCGGGTTGCTTCACATAATGACAATTATATTTTTAATAGCAGCAAAACAGAATGGTTATTAATCTGGAACAATCAGCAGGCAATAAAAAACCGGTAGCAACCCATGTCACTACCGGTTTATCAGATCTGCGAGCGCTAAATAAGCGCATTATGACTCGCTTATTTAGCGCGTTGCTCCAGGATAGCAACGGCTGGCAGTGTTTTGCCTTCAACGAATTCCAGGAAAGCACCTCCGCCAGTAGAAATATAAGACACTTTATCGGCAATTTCATACTTATCCACTGCCGCTAACGTGTCACCGCCACCAGCGATGGAGAAACCATCAGAATCAGCGATCGCCAGAGACAGCGCTTTAGTGCCCTCGCCGAACTGGTCGAATTCGAATACACCGACAGGGCCATTCCAGATGATGGTTTTTGCTTCTTTCAGCTGTTCTGCCAGAGCCTTCGCTGAATCAGGACCGATATCGAAAATCATATCGTCTTCAGCCACGTCATCCGCAGACTTCAGCGTTGCTTCAGCCGTTTCAGAGAATTCTTTACCGCACACAACATCGGTCGGAACCGGGATGGATACTTTTTCCATCAACGCTTTGGCGTTCGGAATCAGGTCGTTTTCACACAGAGACTTACCAACCGGTTTGCCTGCAGCGGCCAGGAAAGTATTGGCAATACCACCACCGACAATAATCTGGTCACAGATATCTGACAGGCTTTCCAGCACTTCCAACTTGGTCGAAACCTTGGAGCCACCGACAATAGCCACCAGCGGACGAGCCGGATTATCCAGCGCTTTACCTAACGCATCCAGTTCAGCTGCCAACAGCGGGCCTGCGCAGGCAACCGGTGCAAACTTAGCAACACCGTGAGTTGATGCCTGTGCACGGTGAGCCGTGCCAAACGCATCCATCACAAACACATCACACAGCTCAGCGTACGCTTTCGCCAGCTCGTCTTCGTCTTTCTTCTCGCCTTTGTTGAAACGAACGTTGTCTAACAGAACCAGTTCACCTGCAGCCACTTCAACACCGGCTTTAAAATCTTTAACGACATCAACATCACGACCCAGCAAACCCGACAAGTGATCAGCAACCGGCTGCATGGAGAATTTCTCTTCGTATTCACCTTCCGTTGGACGACCCAAATGAGACATTACGATAACTTTGGCACCGGCTTCCAGCGCGTGCTGAATCGTCGGCAAAGACGCACGAATACGAACGTCAGAGGTCACTTTGCCGTCTTTAACCGGCACGTTTAAATCCTCACGAATCAGGACACGTTTTCCATTCAGGTCCAGATCAGTCATTTTTAATACAGTCATGGTCACTCCGCTGCTATAGGCCGTTGCACCCCTTTGTTGCCAAAGGGCGAATTTGGATGGCGCGCATTATAACAGCTGTACTGGTGGTATCCATCGCCATAAAAACGAGGCATTGATCATCCGAAAGACAGGCTGAGGAGTCCTGATTGCACCCGTTTATTGATTACAGAATCCAGCAACTTACCGGCCTCCGCGCTGCAGCTGCGACATCAGACTGGCGGTATCCAGCATGCGATTGGCAAATCCCCATTCATTATCGAACCACACCAACAGCTTTAATAATTTACCACCACTGACACGTGTCTGAGTGGCATCCACCACACCGGATCTTGGATCGTGATTAAAGTCGATTGACGCGTGGGGTTCAGCACTGATGCCCACAATCCCGGACAAGTTGAGTTCCGATGAGCGGCCCTCAGCAGCAGACTGTAGCAGTTCATTAACCGCTGTCGCCGTTGTGGTTTGTTTTAGCTGGATACTGAGATCCAGTGCGGAGACATTCGCTGTTGGTACCCGCATATGCAGGCTTTCGATTTTGCCGTCAAGATGAGGCAACAAACGACCCACACCCTTGGATAAACCCGTATCCACAGGAATGATACTTTGGCCGGCAGCACGGGTGCGTCGCAGATCCGAATGGTAAGCGTCAATCACTGGTTGGTCATTCATCGCCGAGTGAATTGTCGTTGTCACTCCGGCTTCGACACCAAAGGTCTGATCCAGCAACGTTAATACCGGTATCAGACAATTGGTAGAACACGAGCCGTTCGACACAATACGATGACTCGCCATTAGCGAATTGTGGTTGAGCCCGTAGATAATCGTATTATCGACCGACGCATCGGCAGGATTGGAAATCAGAACGCTCGAAGCACCGCGGTCCAAATGAAGCTGCGCACCTTCCCGGCTGGTAATCTGGCCAGAACATTCCAACACCAGATCAACATTCAACTCATTCCAGTTAAGCTCAGCCGGGTCCTCAATATGGCGCACGAAAATGCGATCGCCATTAACCAGCAAATGTCGTTCATCTGCAACACTGACATCTCCCGGAAAACGACCATGAGTGCTGTCGTAACGCAGCATATAGCTGAGCGATTCAATATCCGCCAGTTCGTTAATATCAACGACCTGAAGCCGATCTCGATAACCGTTTTCATAAAGAGCACGCAACACACAGCGGCCAATACGACCAAAGCCGTTAATTGCAACCCGGGTTACGTCCGCACGTGGTCCATCAGAATTTGTTGAAGCCAAACCAGTCACTGCTTATCCGCAAATAATGCTTTAAATATTAAAAGCATTATTTTCGCGGATTTTGCAGTCGATAGGAACCAATTTCACCGCAGTAGCGGCAGAAGAGGTTAGTAACGGAAGTTCGATACGATGTTTTTCAGATCTGCGGAAGCTGAGTCAAGCTGCTGTTCAGCAACATGAGTGGTGACTTCGGAAGCCTCGAGAGTTTGCTCCGCCAGCACATTAATGCGAGTGACGTGTTTTTCCAGATCCGTTACCACATTCGATTGCTCAACGGTTGCCGTAGCAACCTGCGTTGCCATCTCGGTCATAGTGCCGATGGAGTTGCGGATCGTATCCAGAGCTTCTGAAACACGCGAAGATTGCGACACCACGGTATCGCAACGCTCACCGCCTTTTTGCATTGCACTGACGGCAATTGCCGATGTGCCCTGCAGCTTTTCAATCATACTGCCAATTTCTTCTGTCGCCTGATGAGACTTCTGCGCCAGGTTACGCACCTCATCAGCTACCACGGCAAACCCTCTACCCTGCTCACCTGCGCGGGCGGCTTCAATGGCCGCGTTGAGCGCTAACAAATTGGTTTGCTCGGAAATCCCCGAAATGACACCAAGAACGGAACTGATCTGGCCAACATCGTCGGCCAACCGCTCAACTGCCGAGGCAACATCCTGAAGTTCTGAATTGAGCGATCCCATCTCCTCTGTGGTGTGCTGCATCAACCGCTGCCCGGAATCGGACTCCTTCACCGCAATATTGCTGGCGTTCGCCGTTTGCTCTGCATTGGCAGCAATTTCTTTAACGGTGGCCCCCATTTCCGTAATGGCGGTGGCAACCAACGCGATACTCTCGACCTGCTCGTCGGAATTACGATGGGAATCTTTTGCCGATTGCTGTACCTGACCCGCAGCATTATGAACCTGGTCTGCAGTACCAGCCAGCTGAGCAATTAAGCTGCGCATGTTTTCGCTGAACTGGTTAAAAGCACCCGACAAGATGCCGACCTCATCCTTGCTGTAAATTTTCAGTCTTCGTGTCAGGTCGGCATCGCCGTCCGCGATTGCCTGCAACATGGTTGATGCGTTAGTAATAGGACGGGTAATTGATGACGACTGCCACATAGCAATCAAAACAAATCCTCCAACCAGCACCAGATTTAAGACGATCGTCAGTAAAGTCATTTCATGCAATGCAGAAAACAATTCGCGGGTCGGCAACTCCGCGACAACATACCAACCAAGCGAGTCAATATACTGAGCTGCAATTAGTCTCTCACTCGGCTCATAAAGCCTCGTTACCTGAACACTATTCTGATTCAGTAATTCCGGTAGTCGGGATGCCAACTCTGGCCGCTGAGCCAGGCTTTGTGTACCGGACACGCCTTCCTCGGGGTGAATTTTGATCGCACCCGTCGGGTCAACCAGATACACAAGCCCGGACTCTCCTACCTGATAATCCCGAATGAAATCCGACAGTTCACTGATTTTTAAGCCGATGCCGGTAATCGCTTGCTGACCCGGGATACGATAATTGATAAACAGCGTGGGCACCTGATTTGTATCGTCGATATCAAGATCCAGACTGTAAGGTTTGCCGCTGTTTACAAAATCGTAAAACCAACCATCTTTTGCTGGGTCAAGCTGCCGGACCAGTCCGTCTCGGGTGTAATAATTACGACTTTCCCCTGACACAAGAAAGGTCGTAAGTGCCGACTCTTGCTGCAATACATCATTAAGATAACGCACAACCTGCGCCCGCTGAGATTCGTCCTCTCCATCTCTCAGCCAGTTATTGACTGGCACATTCACGGCCATGGTACTGGCAACGGCTAATCGCGTTTCAATTTCGCGTGCAACCTGTGCTGATACTGCGGATAACGTCGCTGGAATTTCTGCCTCAGAAATCCGTTCAACCGTATTACTGCGTACCAACACTGTCGTAAGTATTGTTGATAGGGTTATTGAAATAAACAAAGCCCCAGCCATCGCAAACAGCAGTTTTCGTTTTAAAGGTAATTGCGACCAACTCATATCATTCTCCCAAAATACCTTTTCAGATTAGCAGAGCCTGAAAGAACCATAGGTATAGTTAACAAACGGTCAAACAAAGTGGGACAAAACAACAAAAAGTCGCATCACTGGACACTATTTCGATAGAAAACGTCCGGCAAAGCCGATACTGGGGGGGGAATGTTATTGAAAAAGAGCAACACGGCGATGAACTGCTTAGCAGAAACGTGTGTATTTTTCTTAGAGAGGGGTTTTGATGTTCTTGGAGGTTGGCTTAAATGGCGCGCTCGGAAGGATTCGAACCTTCGACCGCCTGGTTCGTAGCCAGGTACTCTATCCAGCTGAGCTACGAGCGCGTCTCTTAAGTCAATTCACGATTGGAAGCATTCTGAAAAAGAATGGCGCGCTCGGAAGGATTCGAACCTTCGACCGCCTGGTTCGTAGCCAGGTACTCTATCCAGCTGAGCTACGAGCGCGCATCGTGGGGCGCGTATTATAGGTAGTTATCATTAGCTGTCAACTATCTTTATACGCATCTGCATGAAGCAGAAAAACGTGGCGGAGAGAGAGGGATTCGAACCCTCGATAGGGGTAAACCTATACACCCTTAGCAGGGGTGCGCCTTCAGCCACTCGGCCATCTCTCCATGTCACGGCGCGCATAATACCACGTTATTCAGAAATTCAAAGAAAAATTTCAAAGAAATTAAGGCTTTAGGAATTTCTCGTTACCGATCAGTGTTGATTAGTAATTGCCGTTAGTTTCACCACCGTCTTTTTCGCGTTGGATTCGCTGGTAAATTTCTTCACGGTGCACAGCCACTTCTTTTGGCGCGTTGACGCCAATTCGTACCTGATTTCCTTTAACACCTAAGACAGTCACAGTGACATCATCACCGACCATCAGTGTCTCGCCTACACGACGGGTTAAAATAAGCATAGGGTTCTCCTAACATTCCTGTTCGATTTTAGGGTGCTGTTGGCAAAAGCCGGTTTCTCATCCCTTTGCTTCCAGTATTGACCAGTATGACCAGATTGAAAGCGCGTAAAATGGGATATTGAGAATTTTTAGTTATTAGAGAGAGATCAGTCATTGAGCTCTCTCTAATACTAATTTTGGAAAGGACGAGGACTATTCGCTAGCTGCTTCAGCGTCTAAGCCGAAAGCAGTATGGAGAGCTCGCACCGCCAATTCCAAATACTTTTCTTCGATCACAACAGAGATTTTGATCTCGGAAGTCGTGATCGCCAGAATATTTATATTTTCATCCGCCATTACTTTAAACATCTTGCTGGCTACGCCTGCATGGGAGCGCATCCCCACACCAACCATCGACACCTTACAGATATCATCGGTTCCCGTGACTTCACGTGCTTTAAGTTCTTCAGCTGTTGCGCGCAGAATAGTCAGAGCTTTCTGATAATCGTTGCGGTGCACCGTAAAGGTGAAATCCGTCGTACCGTCAGCGGAAACGTTTTGGATGATCATATCCACTTCAACGTTCTGATCACTTACCGGAACCAGAATTTTCGAGGCAACACCTGGAATGTCAGGGACACCTTTAACGGTCACTTTGGCTTCATCGCGGTTAAAAGCAATACCGGAAATAACTGGATTTTCCACGGAGCTGTTCTCCTCCATTGTGATCAGGGTGCCGTCTCCTTCCTCAAAACTGGAAAGAACACGGAGCGGAACTTTGTATTTACCTGCAAATTCAACCGAACGAATCTGCAGAATTTTCGAACCTAAGCTGGCCATTTCCAGCATTTCTTCGAAGGTCACTTTTTCCATGCGTTGTGCCGACTGCACAACTCGTGGATCCGTGGTGTAAACACCATCAACATCGGTATAAATCTGGCACTCATCCGCTTGCAACGCTGCGGCCAATGCAACACCAGTTGTATCAGAACCACCACGACCCAGTGTCGTAATATTGTTGTCATCGTCGATACCCTGAAAACCGGCCACCACACAAACACCGCCAGCGTCTAATTGCTGACGCATTGCATCGGTATCAATGTCTTCGATACGGGCTTTCATGTGGGCATTATCGGTTTTCATACCGGCCTGCCAACCAGTAAAAGAACGGGCATTAATACCGCGTTTCTGTAAGGCCATAGACAACAGGGCAATAGTTACCTGCTCACCGGTAGAAACCAATACATCCATTTCACGCGGAGTCGGGTTATCGGATATATCATTTGCCAGGCCGATTAAGCGGTTGGTTTCACCACTCATTGCCGATACTGCCACCACGATCTGATGGCCAGCATCATGGAAAGATTTCACTTTATCCGCGACGTGTTCGATGCGTTCGATGGAACCAACGGAAGTACCGCCGTATTTCTGTACGTATAACGCCATGATAATTCACTGGGTCGACTGATTTTTGAGGGCGCTAATTAAACACTAATTGACTCATTCAGAAAAGTTTTGGCCGGAATTTAAGCAGCATTCGAAGACATTTCAGCGGGAAAACCTCAGTTATAGCGTAAAAAGTGAGACTGGCTATTTATCAGATAAACAAAAGCCGCATTATTCCTGACGAATAATGCGGCTTTTAAATGACATGGAGGCCGGGTAAAAGTGCTGGTATTAACCCAGCTGCTCAGCAGCCCAATTCTCAAATGCCTCAAGGGCCTGATCAATACCTTCCGGCTTCTGACCACCTGCCTGTGCCATTTCAGGTTTACCACCACCGCGGCCATCAACAAACTGGGCAACCGCTTTCACCGCATCACCAGCTTTGGCTTTACCAATGACATCCTTAGTGGCGCCAGCCAACAATGTCACCTTGCCGTCATTATCCGCAGCCAGCATGATCAGCGCGGACCCCAGCTTATCCTTCAGGCCATCCATGGTCGTTTTCATGGTTGGAACATCGGTACCGTCGATACGTGCCGTCAACACCTTGATACCTGCGATGTCTTTTGCCTGAGATGCCAGATCGGAACCTGCGGAACTGGCCAGCTTAGCCTTTAACGCTTCAATTTCTTTTTCCAGCTGACGGCTACGTGCCACCAGTTGTTCAACTTTGTCACCAACGTTATCCGTACTGCCTTTAACCAGGCGAGCGATGCCACCTAACGCCGCTTCCTGTGCCGCAACAAAATCCAGCGCTGCCTGACCGGCAACCGCTTCAATACGACGAACACCGGCAGCAGCAGACGCTTCGGTAGTAATCTTCAATAACCCTAAGTCACCGGTGCGTTTGGCATGAGTACCGCCACACAATTCAATTGAGAACTGCTCAGCCCCCTCACCGGTGCCCATCGACAGTACGCGTACTTCGTCGTCGTATTTCTCACCGAACAACGCCATCGCACCACTGTTTTTGGCATCATCGATATTCATCAGCTTGGTCACCACTTCGCTGTTATCACGGATCTGATCGTTCACCATGGTTTCTACCGCAGTGATTTCTTCAGCGGTCAGCGCTTCCAGATTCGAGAAGTCAAAACGCAGTTTGTCGTAGGTGACCAGCGAGCCTTTCTGAGCAACGTGTTCACCCAGAACATGGCGCAATGCAGCATGCAATAAATGGGTAGCGGTGTGGTGTAACGCCGTTGCCGCACGCTTTTTGGCATCAACTTCGGCGGTCAACTGGTCACCTATTTTGACGCAGCCCTCAACCAAGACACCGTGGTGCACGTGGTTACCGTTTTCCTTGGTGGTGTTTTTAACCTGAAACACCACACAGTCGTTTTTCAGAAAACCGGTATCACCGGCCTGACCACCGCTCTCGCCATAAAATGCGGTTGCATCCAGTACCAGCAGTGCTTCGTCACCGGCATTCAGCGCATCCACTTTTTCGCCGTCTTTGATTAATGCCTGAACCGCACCTGCGTTGCTCAGCTGATCGTAACCACAGAACGCAGTTTCACCATCCAGATCCAGGCCACCAGCCGCTTTGGCTGAGAAGTTACCGGCTGCACGTGCGGTTTCACGCTGATGAGTCATGGCTTTATCGAAGCCTTCTTCATCAACTTTCAAATCTTTTTCGCGGGCCACGTCAGCGGTCAAATCAACAGGGAATCCGTATGTATCGTAAAGCTTGAATACGGTTTCGCCGGGAATGGTGTCGCCATCCAGTTTAGCGATAGCATCGTTTAAAATGCTCATGCCTTTATCCAGCGTTTTAGCGAATTGCTCTTCCTCTAAACGCAGTACTTTTGATACCTGATCCTGCAACTTCACCAGCTCTGGGTAGGCTTCACCCATTTGCTCAGCTAACGCAGGTACCAACTTGTGGAAGAAGCCAGCCGGTGCACCCAGCATGTGACCGTGACGCACAGCACGGCGAACAATACGACGCAAAACATAACCACGACCTTCATTCGACGGGTAAACACCATCGACCACCAAGAAGGCGGTTGAACGAATGTGGTCAGCAATCACCCGTAACGATTTGTTTTCAGGATCAGTGCAACCGGTAACGTCACCCGCCGCTTTTAACAGCGCCTGAAACAGGTCGATTTCGTAATTGGAATGAACTCCCTGCATAATGGCCGAGATGCGCTCCAGACCCATACCGGTATCAACCGATGGCTTCGGCAGCGGTTGCATTTCACCGTCTTCAGTGCGGTTGAATTGCATGAACACGTTATTCCAGATCTCAATAAAGCGGTCGCCGTCTTCTTCCGGGGTCCCCGGCTTACCACCCCAAATATGTTCGCCATGATCGTAGAAAATTTCAGTACAGGGTCCGCAAGGGCCGGTATCCCCCATTTGCCAGAAATTATCTGAAGCGTACTTGGCGCCTTTATTGTCACCGATGCGAATAATGCTGTCCGCAGGGATACCGACGTCTTTGTTCCAGATATCGAAGGCTTCGTCGTCTTCAGCGTATACCGTAACCAACAGCTTTTCTGTCGGCAGATTCAACCACTGATCCGAGGTCAGAAACTCCCAGGCATATTTGATCGCATCCTGCTTGAAGTAGTCACCAAAACTGAAATTACCCAGCATTTCAAAAAAAGTATGGTGACGCGCGGTATAACCAACATTTTCCAGATCGTTGTGCTTACCACCAGCACGCACACAACGCTGTGACGATGTGGCACGGGTGTAGCTGCGTTTATCCTGACCGAGGAAGCAATCTTTGAACTGCACCATACCAGCGTTGGTGAACAGCAGCGTTGGGTCATTCGCTGGAACTAATGGGCTTGAAGCCACCACTTCGTGGCCTTTGGAAGCAAAGAAGTCTAGGAACTTCTGACGAATCTCTGAGCTTTTCATACGGTGCTTAAATCCGAACGGACAAAATAAAAGCGGGAGTATAGCGGTTAGCCCACGTATATCGCCAGCCGCGCAGCAAAGGGAACGCCAATTTTGCGGAATAAAACTGGCTGTATAAGGCGACCCATGAGTTCCGAGCGTGATCTTTCTTCATACAAACAACAGCAGTGACAAAACACATATTTATAACTACAATGGAATATATTGATTTAGAAATACAATATAAATTGGAGTAAAATGATGAATATTGATCGTTTAATCTTTGCCATTGCTGGCCTATTCATTCTGATGAGCATCACTCTCAGCCTTTTTTACAGTAGCTACTGGCTGGGGCTTAGTGCATTTGTAGCAGCCAACATGCTGCAGGCGGCTTTTACCGGTTTCTGTCCGCTTGCGAGCATCCTGAAAAGACTGGGGATTGAACCGGGTAACGCATTCAACTGATCGCCACAGCGTATTAAGAAGCGACTCTCCTTCACTCACTTGGCCTGATCACACCTACTCAGCTTGCGTCCGGCCCTTATAATCGCGGCTCCCATCATGGAGGCCGTGTTTATGCTGCGTATGCTTTTTTCTTTGTCTGGTGCCGCTGTTTTCTCTCTGACGTTCATTTGCAACACCGTTTTCGCCGACCCGGATGCTCCTCATCAGCCCGCTTCCTGGGCACCGTACCCAAAAAACCTGAGCCAGTTCGATTACAGCGGTGAGAAATTACAGCAGCATTGGCCAGAGTTGACCAAAGCGACCTTTATCGAATTCCCCAGTGCAGAAAACCTGCGTAAAGAAGCCCTACAATACCCCAAGCTAATGGCTTACTCACGGGAGCAGGCACAGCAAAGAGACGCCCACCCGGCATTACAAGCGGTGGCTGAAGACAACTTTGAACCACTGGCCACAGCTGTTCAGCATATCTGGCGTTTACACTTTCAGGGCGACTTTGAGCAAGCTTATCAACTGGGTAAAAAGCTCGGTCCGGCAGGTCTGATACCGGCGCTTTACTCCCGCCTGATATACACAACACTGATTGAGAAGGATGATGCAAAACGCCTGACGGCTTACCGCGAGATTTCATACCGTTCCAACCAGTTATTACCCTTGGCACCCGACCATGCTTTCTCCTTATTCGGTCTCGCCTATGCTCATGCCAGGGAACTGGAGCTCATGAGTACATCCGCTGCCGCTTCAACTGATTATTTGAGTCAAACTCAGGACATACTTGAGCGCCTGCAACAACGCTACCCGCAACGCGCCCTCTACCCGGCAATGCTGGGAGGCTTGCATGCTGGCGTCGTCGAACGTGTTGGTTCGATCATTGGCACCATGACATACGGCTCCAGTGAGTCCGGTGCGTTAAAAGCGTTCAGCCGCGCACTGGCACTCGAGAGTGGTGTCCCGGTAATACTGAACGAATATGCCGCTGCGCTGACGCGAATGGACGCCAGCGACTTTGCCAAAGACATCAGCCGTGCATTGACCCGGTGTATTCAGCTACCGGTTTTCAGCGCCGAAGAAGCATTAAACCGGCAAGCATGTCAGAATAAGCTCTCTCAGCTGATAGCTTCGGATTCCTTATGACTTTACCTTTCGCCGCTGAAATAGCCACGCCGCTGCTGCTAATTGCCCTGGTCTTATCAGCTACCCTGCTGATGCTGCAACTGGCAGTTGGTCCTTTTGGCCATGTGAAGTTTCTCCACCTTCATCAAGCCTATATCAAACAACCGAAAGCTCTGCGTTACCCGATGACCACCGTGGCTGTTATCGTTATTGTCTTGGCAGTGACACACCTGCTGGGTATCTGGGGCTTTCATCACTGAGCCTGTTAACACAGGGATAGCAATCCGCAGTAATGAGGAAAGGATGTCCACTTATCTTGACCCGTTATCGAGTAAAGCCGTGTTTATTGATAACGCTGGCATTAATCTCGAAGTACATGACTTCGGAGAAACATCAGACAAACTGGTGATTCTATTGCATGGTTTCCCAGAGTGCTGGGGCGCCTGGCGCCACCAGATTGCCCCCTTGGTCACTGCCGGCTATCGGGTGTTGGTCCCCAACCTTCGTGGTTACGGCAAAGGGGATAAACCAGCAAAAATAATCGACTACCGCATCGATAAACTGGCAACGGATATCGATGCACTGTTGATGTTTGCGCAACACGATAAATGCCATCTGGTTGGCCATGACTGGGGTGGCGCTATTGCCTGGTGGTATGGCATTCATTGCTCGGACAAATTGCACAGCCTGAGCATTCTGAATGCCCCACACCCGCTGGCCTTCCTGGAGGTACTGAAAAAGAGTCCACACCAGTGGCTGAAGAGCTGGTATATTTTTTTCTTCCAGCTGCCGTGGCTGCCGGAAGCGTTAATGTCGCGGTTAAATTTTAAGCGCTTGCGCGACACTTTAACCAAAACCTCTAACAAGGGCGCCTATGATCAGCGTGATATTGCCCTGCTAACACACACCTGGAGCCAGCCCGGCTGCATCAGGGCTATGCTGAATTATTATCGCTGCCTGTTGCGCGATATCAAACAGCCCTTGCATCCCGCCAAAGTCGAATGTCCGAGCCAGTTACTGTGGGGTGAACAAGACCTCGCTTTAACACTGCCGATGGCAGAATTAAGCATCAATTATCTTGCCAACGGTAAACTGAAACGCTTCCCCGATGCCAGCCACTGGCTGAACCATGATAAGCCGCAAGCAGTTACCGCAGAATTGTTACAGTTTTTCGAACAGTCGCAATTATGTTGACAGCACCTTGCATTAATTTCTGAAAAGTGGCCACAAATGACCACTTTATCCGTATAATGTGTGCAGTTTTTTCACTTTTTAATTCACTTTCGGAGTTCGCTTATGCAACGCATCGTCATTATTGGCGGCGGCGCAGGCGGATTGGAACTGGCAACCCAGCTCGGACGCTCCCTGGGGCGTAAGGGGAAAGCTCAGATTGAGCTGATTGATGCCAATCCAACCCATCTGTGGAAACCGCTGCTGCACGAAGTCGCCACCGGCGCTTTGGATTCAGGGATCGACGAACTGAACTATCGCGCCCACGGCAAAAAGCATGGCTTTAATTTTCAACTGGGTCGTATGTCCGGCCTGAATCGGGAAACCAAACACATCATCCTGGCCCCGATGCTAGACGACCTCGGTGAAGAAGTTCTGGCTGAACGCAAAGTCAGTTACGACACCCTCGTTCTGGCCATTGGTAGCGTGACGAATGACTTCGGTACCGAAGGAGCCAAAGAACACTGCATCTTCCTTGATAGCCGCAGACAAGCCGACAAGTTCCATCAGACTCTGCTCAATGAGTTCTTACGGGCCAATGCAAAAGCAGGCGCTGATGAGCAATTACGCGATCTGGAAATTGCAATCGTTGGCGCTGGTGCAACCGGCGTTGAGCTTTCAGCTGAACTTTATAATACCGCTGAAGAGCTGGTGAGTTACGGTATGAAAAATCTCAAAACGGAGAACCTTAAAGTCACCCTGATCGAAGCGGGTGAGCGTATTCTTCCAGCACTGCCAGAACGTATTTCTGCAGCTGCGACCAAAGAACTGGAAAAGCTTGGTGTGACAGTTCGCACTAACACACTGATTACGGCAGCCACTGCTGAGGGGTTTGAAACCAAAGATCAAGGGCCCATAAAAGCCCGATTAAAAGTCTGGGCCGCGGGAGTTAAAGCCCCGGAGTTTATGAAAACCCTGAGTTTAGAAACCAACCGCGCAAACCAAATTATGGTTAACCGTCATCTGCAAACCGAAGACGACGCCATTTTTGCTCTCGGAGACTGCGCTTGTATGCTGCAGGATGATGGCACACCGGTGCCTCCGCGCGCTCAAGCGGCGCACCAACAAGCCAGTCATTTATTTACAGCGTTAAAGGCCCGCCATAAAAACAAACCCATCCCAGAGTTTATTTATAAAGACAAAGGGTCGCTGGTTTCGCTCAGTCGATACAGTACTGTTGGTAGTTTAATGGGGAACTTAACCAAAGGATCGATGATGATTGAGGGCCGCTTGGCACGCCTGGTGTATGTATCTCTGTATCGCCTGCACCAGATTGCTTTGCACGGCTACTGGCATACAGTGCTGTTAACGTTGGTTGGGCACATCAATAAGGTCATCAGACCTCGTCTAAAACTGCATTAACCTCTGTCTTTGCGGCTTCGGGTGCTAACGTCATGCGATATTCGCCTGGCGTTTTACCGGTCCAGCGTTTGAATGCCTTGTAAAAGGCGCTGGGCTCGGTATAACCCACCATAAATGAGATCTCATACAGTGGTGTTGCTTCATCCAGAATCAACTTCATCGTTAATTCCTGACGTGCCTCATCCAGCAAGCTCTGATAGGACGTTCCTAACGCTTTCAGGCGCCGTTGTAGATTACGTACACTGATATCCATTCTGGCAGCGACAACCTCCTGACTAACATTGCGCTCCAGCAAACATTGCTCCAGGGTCTTTTTCAATTCGTTATAAATTGCCAGATATTCCCGGAATTTCTGATCATCTTTTTCTACTTCTCGCAGGGTATAACGGAAAACAGTGGCGTTGTGTGCCGGGTTTTGTCGCTGCCACGCAGGCAGTTGTATCTCTAATGCGAAGACCTCACCGGCGATAACCGGCACCAGTAAAAGCTCCTCCAGTCTCCGGTGATCAGCAACATGCCAGGGCAAGTGCAGTGATAATTCACCCGGTTTCAAAGTGCCGACAAGAACCTCAGCAATTGCGCGTGATAAACAAGCCAATGCCATCAACAATTGACAACTACAATCGGAACGTTGAGCAGGCACCACCCGGATAATCTGAGAATCATCGCTCAATTCAAGCTCAAACTGCGCATTGCCAACCGTCAGATGCGTGAAACGAATGCACTGAGGCAAGCTTTTTTCCAGCGTTTCTCCGCACGCCAGTAAACGGGTAAGTGGCAAGTTCTGTTGCGCCAGGTACTGCCCTGCCTGAGCGATCAGAATTTCGCCGAAGCCCAGTTCAACCAAGTATTTATGAACGCCAGACAGGCGTTCAGCTGCTACCCAGCGTGGCAACGGCTGAGTGGCATCAATATTAAGTACCTTCCAGATCGGGTTAATATCGATATTGCGGCTATCCCAAAAATTCAGCAAATGCTGAAGCACCACGACATCAACCTGTACAGTCGGGCTCATATCCCTCCTCGACACGGAACTATGTTTATTGTTTTAAGACTTCCGATGAGTGCGAATACTGCACTCAGCCCACTTGTCTGGCGAGTGTGTTAACCGCTGCGTTTTATGTCAATAGACTGAGGCGACAGTGAAACAAATGTAAGGTAAAAAGATCACTTAAAGTTACAAAGAGTGGATTATTGCGACGAAATAATGAACGACATCAAGCATTGCACCGGTCTGGTGCAACCTTATCATTTTCACATTTCATCCATGGCGTAAGCGATCTGATCACTACTGAATCCGCGATAGGCAAGAAACCGAAATAACTTTTGCTTTTTATTTGGATCGGATTCTTTTAAAGAGTTCGCTTTTTTCTGCGCAACCTCAAACGCCAATTGAAACCAATCAACCTCTGAACTTTCCAAAGTCAGTTGAATTACATCACTGGCAAGACCTTTCTCACGCATTTCTTGCTTTAAACGGATAGGCCCAAGGCCACGCTGATACCGACTATTGAGAAATGATTCGGCAAATCTCTGATCTGACTGCCAATTGCGCTGCTGAAAATCATCGAGTATCTGCTCTAATAATTCTGCACTATCGCAACGTTTTTTTAATTTACGAAATAATTCCAGGCGGGAGTAATCGCGACGGGACAATAAATCAATTATTGCCCGTCGCAATTCTTTTTCGTCGAGAAACTCAGGCTTCTTCGGTTGCATCTGCACCTTCAGAATCAGTAGCTTCCGTCGGTATATTTAATAATTGAGCACGAATTTCTTTTTCAATTTCTTCAGCGATTTCCTTATGCTCTTCCAGATACTTCGACGCATTGGCTTTACCCTGACCAATTTTATCGCCCTGGTAGCTGTACCAGGCCCCGGATTTTTCAACCAAACCACACTTAACACCCAGGTCGATTACTTCGCCCATGTGATAAATACCCTGGCCATACATAATCTGGAACTCAGCTTGTTTGAACGGCGGCGAAACTTTATTTTTAACGACTTTTACGCGGGTTTCATTACCAACGATTTCGTCGCCCTGCTTCACCGAACCGGTACGTCGAATATCCAGTCGAACGGAGGAATAGAACTTCAGGGCATTACCACCGGTTGTTGTTTCCGGGCTACCAAACATCACGCCGATTTTCATACGAATCTGGTTGATGAAAATCACCAGGCAGTTAGCATTTTTAACATTACCGGTAATTTTACGCAGTGCTTGCGACATTAACCGCGCCTGCAAACCCACATGAGAATCTCCCATGTCGCCTTCGATCTCAGCTTTAGGAGTTAACGCAGCAACAGAATCCACCACAATCACGTCAACGGCATTTGAACGCACCAAACTGTCACAAATTTCTAATGCCTGCTCACCCGTGTCAGGCTGTGACACCAGTAAACTGTCTAAATCGATACCCAACTTTTCAGCATATAACGGGTCTAGTGCGTGTTCAGCGTCGATGATAGCAACAGTCTTTCCGGCCTTTTGTGCCTGCGCCATAGCCGACAAACACATAGTGGTTTTACCAGAACTTTCAGGGCCATAGATCTCAACAATACGACCCATTGGCAGACCACCAATACCCAGAGCAATGTCTAACCCCAGAGAGCCCGTCGATACCGCTGGAATGGCTTCACGTGGCTGCTCACCCATCTTCATGATGGCACCTTTACCGAACTGACGTTCAATCTGGCCTAAGGCGGCATCAAGAGCTTTTTGCTTGTTAGCGTCCATAACAATTCCTTTAACTTTGTAGCTTTAAGACCAGCGGGTAAAACCCCGGTTCAGATCACTGTAAATTTAACCAGTATTTAACCATAGCTTTTTTTACGCGCCAACCCCAAAACAGAAAAAACACTGGAAAGATATACAGGACTATTTAACAACAGCCTCTTATGACGACAACCAGCGACACAAACCTTGTACTCCGGCAACAATGGCCTGCTGCCTGACTTCACTTCGATCTCCGGCAAAACAAAAACGACGAGTCACCTGGTAACGGGCATCCCCCCAGGCAAACCAAACAGTACCCACAGGTTTTTCGTCACTGCCGCCACCTGGGCCGGCAATGCCACTGACTGCTACTGCGATGTCACCAAGGCTGTTATTTACCGCGCCAGCAACCATTGCACGGACGGTTTCTTCACTAACTGCACCATGATTTTCGATAATGGCAGGAGCAACCTCCAGGTAGCGTACTTTTGCCTCATTTGAGTAGGTTACAAAGCCACACTCGAACCAGTTTGAGCTGCCTGCTACATCCGTCAGCGCCGTTGCGATTCCACCGCCGGTACACGACTCTGCGGTTACCAGCCGCATATCCCGGCTTTGTAGCATTTCGGCCAGCGAGTGTATCGAATCTATCAGTTGTGGCATGTATTTCTCCTTGAGAACAAAAGCTAATCACTTACAATTCTGTCCCTTTCGATTTGCGCTAAGCATCGTTTCAGCTATCAGCGAATAAGGACACCAGTCATGGCAGCTCAGCAGCCCACAAAATCCGCCCCGAAACATACCCCTATGATGCAGCAGTACCTCCGTATCAAGGCCGATTTTCCTGACACTATTTTGTTCTATCGTATGGGCGATTTCTACGAATTGTTTTATGACGATGCTAAGAAAGCAGCTCAACTGCTGGATATTACCCTCACCGCGAGGGGTAAAAGTGGCGACGGACAACCCATTCCTATGGCCGGTGTACCGTTTCATGCGGCTGAAAATTACGTTGCCAAACTGGTAAAACAAGGGGTTTCGGTAGCCATTGCCGAGCAGATTGGTGATCCGGCTACCGCCAAAGGGCCGGTGGAGCGGAAAGTTGTGAGAGTCCTTACTCCGGGTACGCTCACTGACGAAGCGCTGCTGGATGAGCGCAGCGACAACCTGCTGGTATCCCTGTGCAGCGATGAACAACGCCATGGTCTTGCCGTTATCGAAATCAGCTCCGGACGCTTCTCCGTTATGGAGGTTGATGGACAAGAGGCATTGGAGGCGGAGGTCGAACGATTGCGTCCGGCTGAATTATTGTTAAATGAAGAAACGCCTTATCCGGAACAAGTCTGCGAACGCGCTGGCGCAAAACGCATGGCGCCGTGGCATTTTGAATCGGACACCGCGCTGCGCTTACTGACTCAACAGCTGAAAACCAAAGACTTACGTGGCTTCGGCTGCGAAGGAATGAATGTCGCTATCCGTGCAGCAGGGGCATTGCTTCACTACGCCCAGGAAACCCAGCGAAACGAACTGCCACACATTCGTTCCTTGATGGTTGAACAACCGGACGATGCCATTGTTATCGACCCGGCGTCCCGCCGCAATCTGGAAATCGACATTAACCAGAAAGGCGATGATCAGCATACTCTGGCGTGGATTCTTGATAAAACCGCTACCGCCATGGGCAGTCGTTTACTGAAGCGCTGGCTAAACCGACCGATTCGTGACAAACAACAGCTACAGCAGCGTCAGTCTTTTATCGGCCAATTACTGTCGTGCTACGCCTGGGAAGATATTAACCGCGCACTGAAACAGGTGGGTGACATTGAACGCATTCTATCGCGCGTTGCTTTAGGTTCTGCCCGCCCAAGAGATCTGGCACGCCTGCGCGATGCATACAGCGTATTGCCCGATATCCGCCTGCAACTTAAACAACTGGATACACCACTGGCAACCAATCTGCACGAACGTGTACAGGAGTTTCCCAAGTGGGTTGAACGTTTGACCAGGGCGATTATTGATAATCCTCCGGTTGTTATTCGTGATGGTGGCGTCATTGCCGAAGGCTATGATGCTGAGCTTGATGAGCTTCGCGGCCTGAGCGAAAACGCCGGAGACTTCCTGATAAAACTGGAAGAAACGGAGAAAGAACGTACCGGGCTGAACACTCTGAAGGTGGGATACAACCGGGTTCACGGTTATTACATTGAGATCAGCAAATCACAATCAGACCAGGCGCCAACAGAGTACATACGCCGCCAGACTCTGAAAAATGCTGAGCGTTTTATCACGCCAGAACTGAAAGAGTTTGAAGACAAAGCCCTGAGTGCCAAAAGTCGCGCTCTGAGCCGTGAAAAAATGTTGTATGAAACCCTGGTACGCGATCTGGGTGACGATCTGATTGCACTCCAGGTCAGTGCCGCGGCTCTGTCTGAGCTGGATGTAATGACCAACCTGGCCGAACGAGCAGAAACTCTGCGACTGGTACAGCCAGAACTGGTTGATGAATCTGTTATGAACATCCAGCAAGGTCGCCATCCGGTGGTTGAAAACCTGATCACCGATCCGTTTGTAGCTAATAACACCGTCCTTGATCAACAACAGAGAATGCAGATCATTACTGGTCCTAATATGGGTGGTAAATCGACGTATATGCGTCAGGTCGCAGTCATCACTTTACTGGCTTACATCGGCAGTTACGTCCCGGCCGACAGCGTCAAGCTTGGTCCAATCGATCGGATTTTTACCCGCATGGGCAGTGCCGATGATGTTGCCGGTGGTCGCTCAACCTTTATGGTTGAAATGACCGAAACCGCGAATATTTTGCACAATGCCAGTGAAAACAGTCTGGTACTGATGGACGAAGTGGGCCGGGGAACCAGTACTTTTGATGGCCTGTCTCTGGCCTGGGCGAGTGCTGCTCACCTGGCCGATACCATCAACGCGTTCACTCTGTTCGCGACGCATTACTTTGAAATGACGGGCTTGCCAGAGCATCACAACAACGTTCGTAATGTTCACCTGAAAGCCACTGAACATGATGACAAAATCATCTTTCTGCATTCTGTCGAGGAGGGACCTGCGAGTCAGAGTTACGGCTTGCAAGTCGCTCAACTGGCAGGCGTTCCGGGCACGGTCATTGATCAGGCTAAAGCTCAGCTGTTACAACTCGAACAGCAATCACCTGCGGAAGTGAACCTATCTGCGGTTTCCAGTAACACTGACGTAATTTTGCCACCAGCAATATCAGCAGATGCCGAATTTCCAATGCAAGCTGATATGTTTTCAGCAATGCCATCGGCGGTGGAAGAAGAGCTTGGCGGGTTGAATCCTGACGATTTAACCCCCCGCCAGGCGCTTGAAGCCCTGTATAAACTGAAAGAACTTTTATAAAAACATCTTATATGTAAAAGCCCTTTTAGAACCATAAGAAAGGATCGTATAACCCTTTTGTCTGTTCGAACGCTTGCGACTCGGACAACGGCTACCTAGAATTGCCGGCTATTATTAAAAAAAATCTGTTGAACTCATGGTTTGGCAGACAGAATAAGCGACTGATGATTAGGAGAATGCCGCATGACATTTGTGGTAACCGATAACTGCGTTAAGTGTAAGTATACCGACTGTGTGGAAGTCTGCCCGGTCGATTGTTTTTATGAAGGTCCAAACTTTCTGGTGATTCACCCAGATGAATGCATCGACTGCGCTTTGTGTGAGCCAGAATGTCCGGCTGAAGCGATTTTCTCAGAAGATGAGGTTCCCACAGGCCAGGAAAAGTACATTGAGTTAAATGCCGAGCTGGCGGAAGAGTGGACAAATATCACCGAGCAAAAGGACCCGCTGCCGGATGCCGAAGAATGGGATGGCGTGCCCGACAAAATTGAGCATCTGGAACGATAATTCTAAGATCCCCAAGGCTGATCCACAGGCAATAAAAAAGCAGAACCATCCTGGTTCTGCTTTTTTTAGGTCATTCGAAAATCGTTTGACCCAACACCCTAAGTCCTTTTTACAACCTTCCTGGTTTTTACGCCTCCTGGCTCCCGACTCCTGTCAGGTAATATGGAGAGGAGTGTGCGGGCTCTGCTCCTTATTCGGTTTAGTGCGGCCTGAGATCACAGGCCAGACACTGGTGATGCTCAGGCCTCACCAAACAGAGTCATGGCATTCAGACCCTGCTTTTCCATAATCTCACGCAGACGCTTCAGGGCTTCCACCTGAATCTGACGAACACGCTCACGCGTCAGGCCAATTTCACGACCCACATCTTCCAGAGTACTGGTTTCGTAACCGCGCAGGCCAAAGCGTCGTGACAGAACCTCACGCTGCTTTTCAGGCAGCTCTTCAATCCATTGATCCAGATTGGAATGAATATCCTGGCTTTGTAATTCCTCACTGGGGTCGGAGACACGATCATCAGCGATGGTATCGAGAATTGACTTGTCTGAGCTTGGGCCAAGAGGAGTATCAACTGACGTTACACGCTCATTCAGCTTCAGCATGCGTTTAACGTCCGCTACCGGTTTTTCAAGCAGCTCAGCGATCTCTTCTGCAGTTGGCTCATGATCCAGCTTCTGGGTCAGTTCACGAGCCGCTCGTAAGTAAACATTTAATTCTTTAACAACATGGATCGGCAGGCGGATGGTACGCGTCTGGTTCATGATGGCGCGCTCGATGGTCTGACGAATCCACCAGGTCGCATAGGTCGAGAAGCGGAAGCCGCGCTCCGGATCGAATTTTTCGACCGCACGAATAAGGCCAAGGTTGCCTTCTTCGATCAGATCCAATAGTGACAGACCGCGATTGACGTAGCGCCGGGATATCTTAACCACCAGTCGCAAGTTACTTTCAATCATGCGGCGGCGACCCATTTCATCGCCTTTACGGGCCAGACGTGCGTAGTGCACCTCTTCTTCTGCTGACAGCAATGGCGAGAATCCGATCTCGTTCAAATACAGCTGTGTTGCGTCCAGCGCTTTGTACGATGTGTCCGCAGCAAATCGTTCGTCCGATTTGTCATTGGAATCTTCTGAGTTTGCCTCTACCAGTGCCAGAGCGTCTACATCTTCGAAAACGTCTTGTTCACGCAATTCACGTTGTTGTGCTGCCATGTCATTACCCGCCTTGTTAGTGATCGTCCTGAACCTGAACCGAAACAGGTTTCGTACCAGAACGATTAATTATTTTTTATCCGCTCTGGTCCGGTTATCGGACGTATTACCCAGGGTGTTTGGGTAAATGGTTGAGCGGATCAACCGGCTTGCCATTTTTTCGGATCTCAAAGTGAAGTTTCACTTTGTCGGTACCAGTAGATCCTATTTCGGCAATCTTCTGGCCAGCTTTAACAACGTCTTGTTCACTGACCACAATGCGACTGGTGTGGGCGTAAGCGCTCAGGTACGTGTCGTTATGTTTAACGATGACTAAGTTACCGTAACCGCGTAAGCCCCGACCCGCGTAAACCACGGTGCCAGCCGCTGCTGCCAAAACAGATTCTCCCAAAGACCCGGCGATATCAATCCCCTTGTTGACGGGCTTTCTGGTCGAAAAACGACCAATTAAACGACCGTTCACAGGCCATTTCCAGTCAGCAGAGGTCGTTACCACTGCCTTTGTTGGCGACTTATGACCGTTTTTAGGTTTTACCTTAGGACGAACTTTGTTTGTAACGGGTTGTTTTGACGTTTTTCCGACAGTCGGCCTTTTGGCTAGGGCAACTGGCTTAGGCTCGAAATCAATGTCAATTTTCTGACCTGGATAGATGGTATAAGGCTTAGAAATCGAGTTAGCGTTTGCTAACTGTCGGACATCTAGTCCGTAGCGCCAGGCTATAGAAAACAGGGTTTCCCCTTTACTTACACGATGGAAACCTGACGGCATTCGTTCTTTACTGAACTTTCCTTCAACTGATACAAAATCTCGGCTGGAGATACACCCTGTTACGAGTGTAACTAACATGACTAATATGACAGGGGCCGTTATTTTCATCATTGCCTACAGATGGTTGTTTTTTGACACTCAAAAATGACAGCTTTTTGAGTAGCTGAGTATTAACGCTTCCTTTTAACCTTTTGAATCTAAAACCAATTTTTATATTCCAAAGCTATCTAAGAAAAACGATTTTTTTTACGCTGTTATCGCTTGAACACGCTATTCATACGCTCAGATACAAAAAAGCGGCAATTGTCACTTGCCGCTTTCAATATTTACTGAACACTCGTTTGTGTATTTAACCAACAAGTGCTACTCCATTATTTACCACGGCTGGCCACTTTTTCCATAAGCAAGACCATGACAGCCCCGGTTATCATCAAAAAAACAGCGCCGATAAGCATGTCAGATTGCTGCCCGAGCGGCAAAATATTGTCCTGAATAAAAGGAACCTGCTGCCCTTTTGAGTTCATACGGGTACTGATTGTCTCTTTCCAGGGCCAGACTTTCACTAACGATCCCAGCATAAAGCCGGTCAGAAGTGCAAACATAAGGTCTTTGTAATGATGCAGACACCAGCTAAGAAAGCGTGAAAACACCAGCAGACCAACACCCGCACCCGCCGCAAATACCGACATAATCCCAAGATCCAGCGCTTTGACAGCCCCCAGAACCGGTTCATACAGGCCCATCAGCAACAGAATGAAGCTACCTGAAATCCCGGGCAGAATCATCGCACAAATAGCGATGCTACCGGCGCCAAAGATAATCAGAGCAGTGGGAGTAACCGATGACGGCGATGCCAGGCTGATGCCCGCAGCGATCATTATACCGAGCAGCAGCGTTGCAACTTTAGCAATATTCCAGCCTTGTATCTCTTTACCTATATGCCAGCTTGAAGCCAGGATAAGACCAAAGAAAAATGACCACAGCAGCTCTGGCTGAGTCAGCAATAAGTGGTGCAATACCTTCGCCAGAGAGAGCAAGGCCAACAAAATACCACTCCCGAGCACAAGTAAAAAAGTACCATTGATCGAATGCCAGGCTGCTGCGGGCCCTTCCTTAAACAGCGTGCGAACAGCTTCCAGATTAATACTTTTAATTGAGTCCAACAGTTCTGTGTAAATGCCGGTAATAAATGCGATGGTTCCACCAGACACACCAGGAACAACATCCGCTGCCCCCATGGCAATGCCCTTAAGAAACAACCAAAGGTGTTTCATAGCGTTTCCTTTATTGAGAAGTAATAAATTGTTTGGTTGGCCACTGAGGATTAGCGCTGTACGCCGGATAAAAACGGAACAAAGCGCGCAGGCTCCAGTACCTTTCGGGAAAAATGATCGCCACGACGGGTAATCAGCACCAGTTTTTGTTCTTCGCTGCCGACAGGTAGCACCATACGGCCACCATCCGCCAACTGATCGAGCAGTGATTGCGGCACTTCTTCCGGAGCCGCGGCTGCCAGAATGGCATCATAGGGACCATGCTGCGGCCAGCCCCAGGTACCGTCCGAGAGTGCCAGCGTAACATTACTCATTTGTAACGCCTCGATACGCTGGCAGGCTTTATTGTGCAATACTTCGATGCGCTCCACACTGAACAGACGCTCGACCAGAGGGCTCAGTACCGCCGTCTGGTAACCCGAGCCGGTACCAATCTCCAGTACCTTGCCTAAGGAGCCAGCTGCCAGCAAAACCTCTGTCATGCGGGCAACGGTATAAGGCTGTGAGATGGTTTGACCGTTGCCAATCGGCAAGGCAGTGTCCTCATAAGCACGATGAGCCAGTGCCTCATCCACAAAAAAGTGTCGTGGGGTTCGGGCTATGACGTCCAGCACGGCATCATTTTTAATTCCCGACTGACGCAAACGCTCAACCAAACGGTTGCGGGTACGTTGCGATGTCATGCCAATACCGGCGAAATATTGCTCGTTCACTGCCTATCTCACTCGCGGATCAGATCCTGGAAATATGGTTCAACGTCAGACTGAACAGCGTGCAGTGTCATGTCCATATGAATGATGCTGACAGACACTTTACCTTGTTCAATCGCATAAAAATCGGTCCCTTCTGTAGCATCAGCAACATCACCAGCGGCTGAAATCCAGTAACATTCCTTGCCGCGCGGATTGGTGGTGAGCACCGGGTTTGCTGATCGCTGACGATGACCCAAGCGGGTAATAGCGTAACCATTAAGCTGCGCAAACGGACGGTCAGGCACGTTGATATTGATCACCGAATTGGCCGGTAGATTCAGTTTTTCAATACGTGGAAGTAAGTCGATTACAACCTGGGCTGCCGTAGCAAAGTGCTGTTTCCCCACCAGGGAAACGGCAATGGGTGTTTTGTCGAGAAAGCGACCTTCCATCGCGGCCGCCACGGTGCCCGAGTATAGAACGTCGTCTCCCAGGTTAGCACCGGCATTAATGCCGGAGATCACACGTTCGCATTCGCCATCAAAAAATGCATTCACTCCCAGATGAACACAATCTGCTGGCGTGCCGTTAACGCTGATAAAACCATTGTCGAGATCAATCGGATGTAATGGACGATCCAGCGTTAATGAATTACTGGCGCCACTGCGATCACGGTCAGGTGCAACCACACTAATCTGATGACCCTGCTCAACCAGTGCCTGGGCCAGCGTTTGCAGGCCTGGGGCGTGTACACCATCATCATTGGAGAGCATCAGTTTCATGGTCAATTCCGGGTCTAAAGCGATTGATTGTTGGTTTGCGACGCAGCGTCAGTTTGCCAAACCGGTGTTCGCTCCCGTGGAGATAACAACTCACGAATGACAGAAGTGGCATAATACCCACTTGGCAAAGAAAAACAGAGCGTTAAATCTTCGCCGCTGCTGCCCTGCCAGGCCGGGTCATCGCTGGCAGCCATCTGTGGATCGGAATCAGACCATTGCCAGGCCAGGTTATCCACCCCTGCAATCAGGGCACGACGTTCCTGATTCAAACCTCTGTGCTCCAACCCTTCACAGATATCGGCATACAGGCTGGCCACTTCCGTTTCCAGCGACAGTACCTCGCCACTGGTCTGCAACCGGCCTCGCCCCCACAGTGGCGCAGTGGCAATTGGCTGACCATTCAGCTGTTGATCCGCGGCAATGTCGCCTTCCAACATCAGCGATTGAGTCTGCCGGTTAATGCGGGCAGCAACCACTTCATTAAAAATCAGCGAACGCGCCGCTGACAGATAAATACTTTTCTTACTGCGGTTTTTAACCTGTATCTCACCGCTCAACATCTGACGTGACGCCTCGATATTGCCGCCGTTATGACCGAAGCGCTGCTCTCCAAAGTAGTTGGGGACGCCGCTTTGTTTAACAAATTCCAGATTTCGTTCCAGCGCCGCTTTATCGCCACCCTCCTGGTAACCGATATCGCGCAGCCGGATTTCAAAACGGTTACCGAGCAACTCTCCACGCCGTAACTTTTTCGAATGACGACGCACCTGCAGGACTTTGATTTGTTCGCCGTCCTGGTTCTTTTCAACAGCAGAAAAATCCGGTTCGCCATTGGGCAAGCGCACCAAGGGTAAATAAATGCTGAACCATTGACGGGTAATCGCATGGCGGTCTTTCAATCCGGCATAACCGATATCCATTTCTTTTACGCCAACCAACTCGGCAAGTTGCTTGGCAATCCAGCCCGTGTTGACACCGTTTTTTTCAATTTCAAGCCAGATGTGTTCACCCTCGCCACAAGGCAGCACCTGCGGAATCTCGACCACACAAAAATCCTGGTTATGGCATTTCAGCCAACCGGTTGCACCAGTTTGTGGGTATAACCTTGGCCAAGCGGGTAATGCAGATTCAGTCATTCAATCAATTCTTTGTTTATTCTGCCGCTAATAGCAGCGCAATCGCATGGGTTGAGATGCCTTCTTTGCGACCTTCAAAACCCAACTTTTCAGTGGTGGTCGCTTTTACGTTGACATCATCAAGGCGCACATTCAGGTCAGCGGCGATGTTCTCTCGCATCGCCTGTATGTGCGGTGCCATCTTCGGTGCTTGAGCAACAATGGTAATATCGACGTTTGAAATACGGTAACCCTTATCACGAATCAAGCCGACAACATGGCGCAGTAACACCCGGCTGTCGGCTCCAGCGTAAGCATCGTCAGTATCCGGGAAGTGCTTACCGATATCGCCCAATGCTGCAGCCCCCAGCAACGCATCGGACAGTGCGTGCAGTGCTACGTCACCATCAGAATGTGCGAGCAGGCCTTTCTCATAAGGAATCTGAACACCACCGAGGGTAACAAACTCACCTTCGCCAAATTTGTGAACATCAAAGCCGTGGCCAATACGCATAATCTGATCTCAGTGTTTAATTAATGTAAAACGGTAAGCGCCACCCAACACAAAACTCACGTCTGGATAAAACTCACGTCTGGATAAAACTAACGCCGGGATAAAAACAACTCGGCTAGCGCCAGATCTTCCGGACGGGTCACTTTAATATTGTCAGCCCGGCCTTCAACCAATAACGGTAATTGTTGTATCTGCTCCAGCGCGGACGCTTCATCAGTTACTTCCCGTTTATTCTGTAAACAGTATTCCAATGCCTGTTTTAATTCGGCATAACGAAATACCTGTGGTGTTAACGCATGCCATAATTGCTCACGTTCAACCGTATGATCAATCGTAACCGTACCATCCTGCTGTTTGATACCACGCTTCATGGTATCGCGGGTCGGTGACGCTAAGATGGCACCACACACAGCGTTATTGTCCGCTGATGAATTTTCCAGCGCCATAAACAGTGCATCTAAATCAGAATGACGTAAACAAGGTCGGGCAACATCATGCACCGCTACCCAGTCATCCGAAGCAGCAATGCCTTCCAGCGCTTTTAAGCCGTTTAATACGGAGTAACATCGCTCGCTGCCCCCGTCTGCCTGAATAATCCGAGAGTCACTGGCGAAAGTGCTTTCCGGCCAGTATGGGTCACCTGGCGATAACACCAGCACCAATTGCTCAAACTTCGGATAACTCAGCATCACCTGCAGCGTATGGTCCATTAAGAACTGACCGTGCAACGACAGATATTGTTTAGGACGATCGGCCTGCATGCGGCTGCCAACACCCGCGGCCGGTAAAATAGGCCAGAACTTTGGAGAGTCAGTGTGTGGTAGGGAGGTACTGGAGGTCATTTTTTCGCAGGATCAACAAATAGAATAAAGGTCTCACCCTCGCGCACCAAACCCAAATCTTCGCGCGCTTTTTCTTCGAGAATTTCGTTACCACTTTTCAGGTCTTTCACTTCAGCTAATAACGAATCATTCTGATCTTGCTGGACGTCGTTGTCTTGTTGCAGCCGTTCAATTTCCTGCTGCAATGTTTCACTGGCAATCAGGCCCGTATCATCAAACCATAAACGATATAAAAGGATCAGCAATAAAGCTGCCGGGATCAGTGTGTAAATCAACCAACGCATAAGCCCTCCTTTTTGTTATTTTTCGCTGACACCTCAGTTTGAATATCCAAACGTCAGCAAGGCCGTTGTCGCTTTGCAAAAAAATCTCAGACGCGGCACTTATTAACATAAGTATCCGCGTTGCTCCCCCTGGGGCCAAAGCAAAGTTCGTTTTGGCAAGTCAGTGAGCATTTTGAGATCTTTTTTACCGCCACGACAACAACGCAGCTCGCTCAGATTACTGACCTTTAATTTCTTTCAGGCCATTATATGGAGCTTTCGCGCCCAGCTGCTCTTCAATGCGCAGCAGACGGTTGTACTTAGCAACACGGTCAGAACGACACAGAGAACCGGTCTTAATCTGACCAGCACAAGTACCAACTGCCAGATCAGCAATAGTGGTGTCTTCCGTTTCGCCGGAACGGTGAGAAATCACAGCCGTATAACCCGCGTCTTTCGCCATCTTGATCGCTTCCAGAGTTTCGGTCAGTGAACCGATCTGGTTGAACTTAATCAGGATAGAGTTAGCGATGTCTTTTTCGATACCTTCTTTCAGAATCTTGGTGTTGGTTACGAACAGATCGTCGCCCACCAGCTGCACTTTAGCGCCCAGTTTTTCAGTCTGATACTTCCAGCCATCCCAATCGGATTCATCCTGACCGTCTTCAATAGAAACGATTGGGTACTGATCACACAGCTCTGCCAGGTAGTCAGAGAATTCTTCAGCCGAGAATACTTTGCCTTCGCCTTTGAGGTCGTATTTGCCATCAACATAGAATTCGGAGGAAGCACAGTCGAGAGCCAGAGTCGTATCTTTACCCAACTCGTAACCCGCATTCGCAACCGCTTCTTTAATCGCCGCCAGCGCGTCAGCGTTAGATGCCAGGTTCGGAGCAAAACCACCTTCATCACCAACTGCCGTGTTCAGGCCCTGAGAAGACAGAACTTTTTTCAGGCTATGGAAGATTTCAGCACCCGCACGCAGCGCTTCAGCGAAAGTCGGAGCGCCAACCGGCTGTACCATAAATTCCTGAATGTCTACGTTATTGTCTGCATGCTCGCCACCGTTGATGATGTTCATCATAGGTACAGGCATAGAGTACTGACCCGCAGTGCCATTGATGTCGGCGATGTGTTCGTACAGCTCAACACCTTTAGCCGTCGCAGCGGCTTTCGCTGCCGCCAGAGATACCGCCAGAATAGCGTTCGCACCCAGGTTGGCTTTATTGTCAGTACCGTCCAGCTCCAGCATTTTATGATCCAGAGCACGCTGATCAGTACCGTCCATGCCCAGCAGGGAAGACTTAATAACGGTGTTTACGTTTTCAACCGCTTTCAGGACACCTTTGCCCAGGTAGCGGCTCTTATCGCCATCACGCAGTTCCAGCGCTTCACGAGTACCGGTAGAGGCACCACTTGGCGCACAAGCAGTCCCAAAAAAACCACCTTCCAGAGTAACGTCTGCTTCGATGGTTGGATTACCGCGTGAGTCCAGAACTTCGCGTGCTTTGATGTCGATAATGTTGGCCATAACTTCTTTAATCTCCGTAAAAAAATTCTGTTCGGGAGTTTCCTGCCTCGCTTCTACTGCGTTCAAAAACAGACTCTGAACGCTCATTTATAACAATAACTGCACGTCGTAATCTGTTTATGTTTTGTATTAGCGGCTCAGGAAACGCTCCTTTGAAAGCTTGTTATCCGGTTAATTCACTGACTGCTTATTGATCTTGCTTTAAGGCAGCAGCGATAAATGCTTTAAACAGTCCGTGTCCATCACGTGGTGTAGACGTAAACTCAGGGTGGAACTGACAACCCACAAACCAAGGGTGATCAATCACTTCAACAACCTCAACCAGGTCGCCATCAATGGAGCGACCCGCAATGCGTAAACCAGCTTCTTCGAGCTGCGCAATCATATTGGCGTTCACTTCGTAACGGTGACGATGACGCTCGACAATCACGTCGGAACCGTACGCCAGCGCCGTATTGGAGCCTTCAGTCAGACGACACTCCTGACCACCCAAACGCATGGTGCCACCCAGATCCGAGTTTTCTGTGCGAGTTTCCGTATTACCAGAAGCGTCCGTCCATTCAGTAATTAAACCAACAACCGGGTGCTGAGTGTCATTGCTGAATTCAGAAGAATGCGCGTCGGTCAAGCCAACTACGTTGCGAGCGAATTCGATGACCGCGCTCTGCATACCTAAACAGATACCCAGGAATGGAATCTTGTTTTCACGCGCGTACTGAACCGTCTGGATTTTGCCTTCCACACCGCGGTTACCAAAACCACCCGGAACCAGAATCGCGGCTTTATCCTTGAGGATGTCAGTGCCTTTACGTTCAATGTCTTCAGCATCGATAAAGTCGATTTTGACCTTCACCTTGTGGTGAATACCGGCATGATCAACAGCCTCGATCAACGATTTATAGGCATCCAACAACTCCATGTATTTACCAACCATGGCGATATGAACTTCACGCTCCGGGTTCAGCTTGGCATCTGCCACTTCCGCCCACTCGGACAGATCCGCTTCATTGCAGCTGAGGTCGAATTTTTCCACGATGTACTCATCCAGACCCGCCTTATTCAGCATTGTCGGGATTTTATAAATAGTGTCGGCGTCCTCCAGCGGGATGACGGCACGCTCCTCAACGTTAGTGAACAGAGCAATCTTGCGCAGTGATGAAGCATCGATGGTGTGATCAGAACGACAAATCAGAATATCAGGCTGCAGACCAATAGTACGCATCTCCTTCACGGAGTGCTGAGTTGGCTTGGTCTTGGTTTCACCGGCAGTGGCGATGTAAGGAACCAGTGTCAGGTGCATCGACAGTGCGCGTTTGGAGCCCAGCTCTACCTTCATTTGGCGAACCGCTTCCAGGAATGGCTGGGATTCTATGTCACCGACGGTGCCACCGATTTCAACCAGCGCCACATCGGCACCCTCTGCCCCTTCCAGCACACGGCGTTTGATTTCGTCAGTGATATGAGGAATCACCTGAACCGTGCCACCCAGGTAATCGCCACGACGTTCTTTGGCCAGCACGTCGGTGTAAATACGCCCGGTGGTGAAGTTATTGCGGCGAGACATCTTGGTGCGGATGAAACGCTCATAGTGACCTAAATCCAGATCCGTTTCTGCACCGTCTTCCGTTACGAACACCTCGCCGTGCTGAAATGGGCTCATCGTACCCGGGTCCACGTTGATGTATGGGTCGAGCTTAAGCATGGTGACCTTGAGGCCACGCGCCTCCAGAATAGCAGCCAGAGATGCTGAAGCGATGCCTTTCCCTAAAGAAGAAACAACACCACCCGTAACGAAAATAAATCGTGTCATAGAAGGTCCGCAGAACGAGAAGATAAATATAAAAACGGAAGACTCAGCAGGGTCACCAACCTTTGTCGGTCAGAGTTGCCAATGCTTCACTCAAGATGGGAGGGCAGGATACCAGAAGAGCCCCTGCGGGTAAATTTCTTTGCGTGTTTTTTCCTGTGCTCAATGCGGTGTGCAGAGGGACAGAATCCCCCCGCCACATCCTGGCTGAAATCGGGCTTTCGGTGCGCTATTTCTTTAGCACCACCCGATACCGTGGGTTGCCGTTCTCCAACCGCTCGACGGCCTTATTGACGTCGGCCATATCAAAAACTTCGACCTTAGGTTCGATATTATGACGCTCAGCAAAATCTAACATCTCAGCAATCACAGCCGGGCTACCCACTGGCGATGAAGAGACACTGCGCTGCGCGCCCATCAAAGCGAACACACTCACGGCTACGGGTTCCAGCACCGCACCGACCAGGTGTAACCGGCCACGCGGCTTTAACGTATTGATGTAACTGTTCCAATCAAGCGAGACATTCACGGTCGAAAGAATCAGATCGAAGCTGTTAGCCGCCGTTTTCAATGCCTCTTTGTCACGAGAGTCCAGCGTATGATGAGCCCCCAGCTCCAGCGCTTCCTGACGCTTTGACTCGGAGGACGTAAACGCGGTGACTTCACACCCCCAGGCATTGAGAAATTGCAACGCCATGTGGCCCAAACCACCGATTCCAACGACACCAACACGAGCCGTCGGCTTCACATCAAACTGAACCATCGGGTTATAAACTGTGATGCCACCGCAGAACAGCGGACCCGCTTTCTCGCTATCTAGACCTTGCGGTAAGGCCACAACGCTGGATGCCTGAGCGCGAACCTTGTCGGCAAAACCACCATGGCGCCCAACAATAGTACCCTGGGCAGAACTGCACAGATTATGATCGCCCTCCATACACGTCTGACATTCATTGCAGTAGCCCGCGTGCCAGCCCAGACCAACGCGATCACCGATGTTCAACTTAGCAACATGCTTACCAACCGCAGACACTTTACCCGCGACTTCGTGACCGGGCACAAACGGAAATTGAGTAATACCCCACTCGTTATTCAGCATGCTCAAATCACTGTGGCAGATACCACAATATTCGACATCTATCTCAACATCGTGATCGCCAAGCGGACCCGGATCGTATTCAAACGGTTTTAACTCACCACCCGGCTCAGTGGCTGCGTAAGCTTTAATCATGGTTAATCTCCAATGTGTTTACGCACTGCTGTCCACAAGCAGAATACAGCAGTGAATGATGCAACAATAGAAGGGAATGGCGCTGAGTTAAAGCAACGGACTGTTGCAACCCGTTCGGTAACATATTGCGGCCGTACAGACTGACAGCTTAAGAAAATTAACAGCTTCGGAGCTGCGCTCTATACTGGAAGAAACAGCCTTTGAGAGTCCGCACGTTCAGGTGGTGATTATGACACGCGTTCTATTACTACTAAGCCTTATATTATTTGGCATTCACAGCCATGCTCAGAATAATGATCAACCGCTGATTTTTGCGACTGACCATTATCCACCCTATCACTCCAAAGACATCGAAGGTGGCGGTTATATACACCAGGCCGTTGTTGAAGCCTTCAAACGCAGTGGTCGAAATATCCAGGTGCAGTCACTCCCGTTTGCCAGAGCACTGGTCTACACCCGAGAGGGGGAGATCACCGGGCTTTTTACCGTCTGGCACCGTAAAGAAAGGGAGAAGTTCGCGCTCTATTCAGACCCATTGCCTGCTAACGATGTGGTGTTTTTCAAACGCAAAGAGCGGTCCATCAGTTATACCGATGTTCAAAGCTTGCAGCCTTACACCATCGGTACGGTGATCGCTTACGCCTATCCTCCCGCCTTTGCCAGAGCCGATTACCTCCATAAAGAGGCCGCTAAAGATAATTCCGTGAATATGCAACGGCTCATCAGCGGCCGGGTTGACCTGGCAGTGATGGACATGAAACAAGGCATCGACATTATTCGCACCCAGTTTAACAACCACTGTGATGAGATCGATTGGATAGAGCCGCCACTGGAGCGCAACCACCTGTATCTGGCCGTCTCCAGAAAGGCACCAGAGTTTCGTCAGATCGTTGCTGATTTCAATCGTGGCATGGCAGAAATAAAAGCAGACGGCACCTTTCAGAACATTATGGATCGATTCGGAATTATCGATACTTCAGAGGTTAAAAACGCATGCGCCAAGACTACCGATCACAAAATCTCTGGTTCTTAATCAGGAGTTTCCCCACGGATTCACCTTCCCGCCCGGCTTAGCCGCAACGGGCGATTTCTGCTTGGCGGAAAATCCGGCCATATCTTTTACAATGGCACTGATTTGCTGGTTATCTTTTCCTTCTTTATAAGCAACAAACACCGCCTCCACCTGAGCGCGTGCCCAAGGCGTTCGGCGCAGAAACTTGAGGCTGGATTTGATACTCGGATCAGAACGAAAACAGTTAATGCGTACCCAACCCGATAGCGTTTTCCAACCATACTGATTCACCAGCTCATTCAACAGCGCTTCCAGGGTAACCCCATGAAGATGATCCGTTTTGTTTGCAGTCACGGTTGGCCACTCATTCAGAAAAAAGAATCCGGATTCTAGCATCTTTATTGATCATCCTGAGCCAATTATCCAGCCACAGGTAGTTGGTCGCCAATTGCCCTGTTCAGCCGCTTGCAACACGCCTAAACTCCCTTCGCAACAAAACGATCGTACCATTAACAGTCTGATCGGATCTGCTTCCAATCATCTCCCACACCAATAACAAAAGGGACCTATTGTATGAAAGCTACTTTCTCACCCCTACTGAAACGCTGCCTGCTGGGTACTTTGGCGTCAATTCTCAGCTCTCAAATACTGGCCATGAGCGAGGTACCGGTTCCGGTATCGGATGACTACAAAGCCATGACTTTTAATCTGCGCGATAAAGAACCGGAAACCGATGAAGGTAATCAAATCTGGAAGAATCGCTTCGGCGCAGTGATTCGAGGAATTGAACACCATAACCCGGATTTTGTTGGCACCCAGGAAGGCTATAACTCTCAGCTGGCATCACTGGACACCGGCTTCCACCACGCTGGCGGCAAGATTGGCGTTTCAATTATTGAACTGTGGAATAACACCAACAGCAAATTATCAGACACCTATGAGCGCATCGGTCAGGGTGACGACGGCCTGACCATTGGTAAATTTAACGCCATTTATTACAACAAAGTACGTTTCGAGGTGCTCGAACAAGGCAACCTTTGGTACAGCTTTAAAGAACTCAAAAATAATGCCCTGGCTGCTGCTGCCGAAAAGGGCATCGCTGAAATTGCCATTAACATTGGCACCCAGGCGGTGCCGGTATTAAAGAACATCGCCATTGATTTTGGTGAGTTTGAAAACCGAATGTTCACTTATGCCAAGGTTCGCGACAAAGGCACCAACCGCGAGTTATGGCTGTTCAACACCCAGATGTATGAAAACAAAAAGCCGGACGACGCCGGCCACAGCCTGATTATCACCGCAGCGCGTACCTTTGCTATTAACCAGCTGCGTGAATTTATCTTTGAAAAAGCCATGGTCGACGGTGAACTGCAGCCGGTGATCTTGATGGGTAACTTTGGTGACAACTACCTCAACCTGCCCATGTCGATTGCATTATCGGCGCTGAAAAATGGCCAGGCGATCAATGATGATTTCTTCCGTTTAAATGCTCGTTGGTGGGCACTGGGCACTCTGCCGGATGACTCAGAAACCTTCCACAACTTCGGTGAAATTGAAGGGAAATTTGGCCAACCGGTTTACCCGGTCGACTGGACCTACAGCGGCGGCAAAGATGCACAGGGAACTGAGTTCCGCCGAGTCAGCTCCAGCATTGATAAAGACAAATACCTGAACTTTGCCAATGGCGAACTGGTGTGGCCATCCGATCACTACCCCATCGTTTCTGAGTACACCTTCTCTGAAGAATAGTCACCACCGTGCGCAGGCTTTTAGCGAGCCTGCGTCGGCTTCAGCTTGCACTATTATTCTGCGGCACTGCTGCATTCGCACAGTTTGACCCTTCACTCGCGTGCTTACGCCAGATCATCAAACCTTTCCCATTTAACCGCCCCAATTTACGCCATAAATACTGCAATTTCTGTCATTAAAGGAATTGCATTGTCTCTTAAATATGGCTCAGCTAGTGTACGGTTTCCGAGATGAAAGCTCTCGAATTATAAAAAACAGAAAAAGGATAATGTATGAACCCACTGCGCAATAAAGCGTCAGGGCTGCTCCTGTTCAGCGTTTTAACTTTTAGCAGCGCACCCACCACTGCTGGTTTTATCGATTGGCTGCGCTGGTTATTTAAAGTACCACCACCGGTTGTGCAACCGGTTACGTGAGTCTACCCGTGGTCAGCGTAAGTTCCTTGTGTACGACACCGAAGCGGATGAAATCATCAAAGACTTCGACATCAAAGCCAAACTGGATGAAGCAGGCTTAGGTCACCTGAGTCCGGCTATTCGTCCTATGGCTCACACCAGCGACTTCCGCTTTTTCTACTTCCAGCTGTCGTTCCTGCATGGCCTGATCGAATTTGATATGCAAACTGAAAAAGTAACCCGCCTGGCCAAACTGCCAAACCTGGTTCCTCACACGCAAAAAATCAGCTACGTAAACGACTCGGCTCACCATGGTCTGGCTATGAGCAAAAACGATAAGAAGCTGTGTGTTGCCGGTACAATGAGTGACTACGCAGCCATCGTTGATCGTGAAACCTTTGAATACAAAATCCTCGAAGACTTAGGTAAAAAACCTTACTGGGCCGTGACAGACCGCTCTGGTAAAAACTGCCTGATTTCCTGGAGTGCAACCGATCAGGTTTCGGTGATCAGCTATGAAACCGGTGAAGAAGTGAAACGTATTGATGTGGGCAACCACCCGCAACGTGTACGTGAAGGTATGCTGAAAATTGACTGGACGTCTTTATATTAATTAAAGATTGATAGTTAAATTTGGATAAAAATAAGCCCTGGAATTAATAAAATTCCGGGGCTTATTTTTAGTTAAGACTGCACAATAAAATAGTTTAATGTGACTGAATTGCTCTGATCAAAACAACCATCTTTATTTGAAAAAACGACCATTTTATCTGAAGCAAAAGCCATCATCAATAAGCTTAAGTATTCTTTAGCCATTGGCCGGGCCATACTGAATGAGATGTAGTCCCCATTACTTCCATGGCATCCGGGCGCTTCTTTAACGCCACCAACAGGGTAGATATACACCAGGTTGCCACCATCAAATAAAAGTATTTGTGAGATTTTCGCCACTGTAGTGCCTGCTGACACCGGTACTGACAACAATGCGACTAATAACGCTGCATATTTAAGAATTTTCATTTCATATCATCCATTTTAGTTGAAAGAATCCATCACCATGGCATCACACCCATTTTAACTCCAAGAACATCCTGAGCATTGCCCCAATAATCACATGATTCATCTGCATAGACATCAACATTATTTTGGCCTGATGCATAAGCTGTCATCACAATACTAACGAGTTCTTGGTAGTGTGGAGCATCACTATTGATACTAAATCGCCTGGTGTTAGCGCACTCCTCCATCTCTGATAAACTGCCATCAATCTTGAAAAGTAAGATGCTTTTTTCGCCAGATGCGTATATACCAGCACCAACAATAGTGCGGCCACGATAATACTCAGCAGCCGTGACAAGGTCGGACATAGTTAACATTAGAACGAAGATGGCTAATAATTTCTTCATAAAAATCTCCTTATAAGTAGGTCTCTTCAATTGCAATAAAATCAATTTCGCAAGCAGATCCGGTAGAGTACAACCGGGTTTTTTTGCCAGAATGATAAGCCGACAGTGCAATACTCAGCGTACGATCAACAAATTCCTTAGAGTGTTTCGAAAGTGTCAACACAGCTTCAATGAAGCCTGATTCATCCTTACAGGCCTCGGTCACTCTAGTCGCATCCGTTTCAAGATACACTTTTATCGCTTTATATGATGAAAAGTCATAGTTTTTGATAGCATAAACTCTACCAAGTCCTATATCCGCTGAATGGACAATACCAGAATAAAAGACCAGTATTAAAAGCAGATTTTTCATTACATAGTTCCTTCTTTGGTTAAGTTGATTCCCTCAAACAAACGCCTAACAGAGTTTTTATCTGATTTAGCCTGCTCTAATGTAATAGTTGTCTCACCAGACATATACTCCAACGGGGTTTCAACAAGTTTCGAGCTTATGCTTACAGCCTCTACTTTAAGCTGCATTAAATCATCTGACCCTTTACTGGTCAGATCAATACTCTGAATAACAAGGGTCTGACGAGCCCCATCAGAATCAGAAACGCAATAGACTTCTTTCTCTCTATATTGCTCACACAGGTGAGCAACAAGATCAAAGCCGGATGCTTCGATATTTTTCCGGATATCTTTGGAGATACCTTCATCAATGGCGACACCGATAGCTGCCCCCATTGGCCCCATAGCGCCCATCAAAGCAAAGCTGGCACCGGCGCCTTTGCCACTGTATTTGATGGTGGCGGTGTTTTCGATATAAATCGTGTTCTGGCTGTTTTTATAGCCAAGAACGGAACAGCTTGAGAGTAGTACTAACAGGCTCAGTAGTGATATCTTTTTCAATTTATTTGCTCATATACAGGTATGCAGGAGTTGGTTGAGTTTCATAGCAACTGGTCGCAAAAATATGCAGAGGTTTTTCAGCCAAAAAGGCTGCGATAACAATTGGCCATTGGTTCTTAAAGCCTGCACTCGTATGATTAAATCGGATTTGGGAATTATTGTGCTGGCAATCCAGAGACTTATAAGGCTCTTCCAGCAGAATAAAACATGTTCCGCTGCTGGTATCACAGCCAATATTCTTTATTTTAACCACTTCTGCATTGGCATACAGACTGGCGGCGAAGGACAGGAGTAACACTGCTAATTTTTTCATTATGACATCCTAAATTCGAACTTTACAAAAAACCATGGACATACTAAATATCAATTTTCCCAACACCCCCATCATCGACGATAAAAACCAGAATTAGCTCCCATTGGTCCCATAGCACCCATTAAAGCAAAGCTGGCACCGGCGCCTTTGCCGCTGTATTTAATAGCGGCGGTATTTTCGATGTAAACCATATTTTGGCTGCTTTTATGATCAAATACGGAAAAGCCTGACAATAAGTAAATCAGCACCATACAAGCAACATGCTTCTTTCTAGTTAATTTAAGCCTAAAAACATCAACATTCCCCCATAAAACCGCAAAAAATCACACAACAAAAAAAATTAAAAGCAAGAAGATAACTAAGCTTAACTGATGTACTAAAACCAGAAAGAAAATCACTCTATTTTCAAAAAATATAAAAAGGAACCCAGTAATCAACCAAATAAGTGAAGACGTTTTTAGAACCATTACAACAACGGAAATTTGATACAACTTAGCCGCTACACTATCAATAGAGATCAGAAACATCCCTGGGGTAATAATTTCAGCAAACAAAAATGTAAATACTGAAATAAGAGAAGCAGTAAGAAATCCGAAGGCTTTTAACATACAATTACCTCTTATCAATTGGGAGACATATTTGGATTAAATTTAACCCATTCGCCTTTTGGGAAACCAAATCGTCCACGAACTTGGTTATCTAGACCTCCAAATATACCTGGATGCCAATAGCGATTCGGAGCAGTCACATCTACCTGTAGTTCGTTAGCTAAATCCTGAGCAAAACCGTTACTATTTGCACCTGTATTACATGAACAAAGCCGCACAGGCATTCCTTCACTATAACCAGAGTCATTTCGAATCATATTAGCCAGCTCTTGTGCTGTCATTGGGGTTTTAAGGCCGAGACGATCATCAAACACATTATTTTCATCTCCATGGGCAAAAACTTCAAACTCATACTCACTATCAAGTTCAGGTCTACTCTTTATCCAATCATCATGAATTGCTCCTTCCTTGAAAAGATTTATTGCACTTCTTGCCCTTTCTCTCGCCATTTCTGGGTTTGTATTAAAAGCCTGAATCATAGCGGAGCTAACAGCACCATTCTCAAACTTACCTCCGTTGAGTTTAGAAACGGTACCACCAACAATCGCGGAAGTTATAATTCGATGGCCATCATAAGCGGCCGTGTTATCCCACATACCGTTTGTAACCGGGGAAAATGCTTTCGAAATTAAAGCACTCTTGAATCCATCACTGAATTTTCCACCACTAACTCGAGAACGCAATCCACTGGAGACACCATGCGCAAGCGCCTTACCCGCAGTTGTCGGAACATATCTACCTATGCCTGCGCTGGCTGCAGCAAAAGCGGCTCCTATAACAGCTCCCTTTAAGGTTCCTGTTTGAATATAACCAGTCACTGCACCAGACAACATTGCCATATATACACAACCACCTGGCATAGCAATAGTAACCGCAACAGTAAGCAGCATTTTCTGATTTTCATCAGCCCAGTTTCCAAGGCGCTCACCTGCCTTCCAGCCTGCTTTCCCTGCTACAAGCGCCCCACCTACCTTGAGGGAAAGTTTTCCGGCTTTCTTTGCGACCTTCCAGGTTTTCTTCCAGGCTTTCTTTGCTGCACGTCGTATTTTTTTATAGAAAAACCCACTTGGATCGGTATAGCTCAGCGGGTTATTTTTTACATAGCTGTAGCGGTTAATATTAAGGATTTCACCAGGAGCCTGAACGAAAGGATCGGCACTTAAGAACACCCCTGCAAGTGGATCATATACCCGGCCGTTCATATGAATCAGGCCAACTTCATCTAACATCTCGTGGCCGGTATATCCCCGGTTAGTGGAAGCCGACGTTTTGTTCAGAAAATCGTGTAATGTCAGGTTTCCGACAATACCGTTTGTAATAACCTGACGGCGCTTACCATAAGCATCGTAACTAAAGCGATCTTTCAGCACACCGCTCTGATCGGTAACAGCAGTTATACTACCTGCATGGTCTTTATGCAGATAGGTTAAACCGGCCTTACTCCCCGAAGTTACTTTAACTGCTACACCGGCAATATTACGACGGAAATAGAGCTCTGAGCCTGCCTTAATATGCTCGACTGCACCAACGTAACGAGTTGTCTTGGTTAGTACGCCATTTTTGAAATCCTCGCGAACAACACGTTTCTGAGAAGGTCCATATACAAAATCTGTACGATATTCACCTTTGGTAATTGATAACGGTTTATCAAAAGAGCTAAAACTAACTTGGCGAATTAACTGTTCAGCAGCACTGCCTGACTTGCGCCATTGATGAGTACGATTACCCTGAGAATCATAAACATAACGAATATAGTCTGAACCAGAGACATAGGTAATTCTCTCAAGCTGGTTTTTGCCTGCCAAATGCTTATACGTGCCTACATCATTACGGCCTTCTGTAGCACGTGTACTGGTTGCGATCTGCCACGGTTTATTAACATCATAGGTTTGCGTAAAGTTATAACTGCGTTTAAATTCTTCACAGTTTGTGCAATTGAAATTAACCGAGGCTCCATCTGTCTTAGCCTTAGCAAGCTGGTTCAAAGCTGTATATTCAAATGTCTCTTTGAAACCACCAATCAAATCATCACGGCTTGCCAAATTGCCAAAGTCATCAAATTTATAACCCAGATTAGTAATTTCATTTGCAGAGCTTTTACCTGCCTGAACAGATTCCAATCGACCAGATAGGTCACTAAACTTTCTGGTAGTAGTAATACCATTTCCATACGTATAACGAACAATATTACCAAAAACGTCTGTTTGTTTTACTTCGTAATATTTGTATTGAACATTGGTTGCATCAACTACCTGCTTTAAATACCCAGTCTGCTCGTCATAAATATTCTTAATACCTGCTGCGTTCGTTAACAGATGCGACACATTATGATGGTTGGATGCACTTAAACCCGAAGCATCGAACTGCTCCTGAACTCGACCATAATTATCATAAGTCGAACGGGAGTAATAAGTATTCTGCCCAGCGAAACCTGAATCATTTTTAAATGTCGTCGTAATCAGGTCTGTCTTGCCAAATTTAGGCTCATAGGTATAGGTTTTCGAATACCCAGAAATACTATCGGTAACAGATGTCGGTTTATTCCAACCATAGGGCTGAGTGTCATAAACAGTAGTAACATTCGATTCAATCTTCGAGGCATCTGGAGTGGCAGACATCAGATCACTACCAGAAACCGTATACGATTTGTACACAACCTCATTCGTCTTCCGCCCGAGATTATCGTAAGAATATACGCTCAGATTGCCAAGAGCATTCGCCTGGCGCAATAACTGCCCATTCGCATTATAGGCGTAAGTCCAGGTTCCCTTATCAGAATCAATAGTTTGAACCTTTTGACCAATTTTGTTGAATTTGTTTTCTATCTGATGTGTATTTGAGTCCGTACCGGTAATTAAATTAGTCATATTACCCTGTACATCATATTCGAAAGTGCTTACATGCTTATCATTTCCGTTACGAACAACACGAAGGGTTTCGCCAACAGCATTCTTAGTTGTAGTTACGCTCTGCTGCTCCTCAAGCCCTTTTGAGTTTTTCCCGAAGTTATTAACAGTAACTGAGAATACATCATCTTCACGATAGTTAAATTCACTTCGGCTTCCGTCATGGTGAGTGATCTTATACGGACGACCGAACCAGTCATATTGAGTTTTTGTAGCAATTACCCCGTTAGAAAAGTACGAATTCCCTTTATGCGGGTTCGATACAGCTACAACCCTTCCCTGCGCATCAAACGCACGGTCTGTGTGAACCCATTCTCCACTGAAATCGATCTTCGAAGTTCGAACTTGCTGCCCATAAACATCGTAGAATTCACGCGTATTTGGCGCTGCTGCATAATTCGTCTGCAAATAGTTATATGCAGCAATAGGACATACTGATGAATCTCGGCACAAATAGTAATTCTTACTTTGCACTTGCTTCGAACTACCATCAGCAAAGTAGTTAGTAACGTTTTTTATTCGGCCCGCACTATCATAATCGGTATCAATACTTAATTTGTTGGATGCGTCAATATAACTGTCTGCACGAACAACAAGGCCTAAATTATTCCTGGATGTAATATGTTTTACTAAGCGCTTGGAGGAAGTATTATTGGCCGTATAAACATACTCTTTAACTGGATAGCGCCCGTTATTGTCGTACTCAACCTCACTCTTTCTCCAAAAGGCTAACTTACTATCAACACCTGGAGCAGACTTCACCTCAGTCGATTTTTTGTTGCCGAAGGAATCATAGTCATAAACAGTCAAGACTGACAATTCGGTTTTGTCAGGGTCTGAAGTCGTTGTTGCCAACAGTCCATCACTGGAACGATATGTAAATTGTGTCAGACGCTCTTCGTCTTTCTTACCCGCGCGTTTATGAGTAACTTTTGCTTCTGTTAATCGCCCTAAATGCCATTTCTCATAATCGTTTTGCTCAAATTTATTCTGTGTCAAAGTGCTGAAACTAGGTACTAAGGCCGTAGAAGAATAACTTTTGCCTTTCAACACATCGCTCGTCAAACCTGATTTACTCAGATCATAAGTCTTACTTTCGACAGATACTGTGTCGCCAGAAAACAGAGGCACATCTCCCGATGAAACATCCTGATAGCGACTTTCCACAACCTTCGCATATGTTGCCTTACCGTCATCCCTGAAGAAATGCTCTGATGAGCCTTCGACATAAGGGAAATATATACCTTGCTTAATTATTTTCTTATTTAATTTAGAAACAGAGCATGACAGCAAAGTATCTTCAGTTGGTTCATTTGGTAACCTTGACGTTACTGAACCATTAACTTCAGATACTGGAAAATAACTGCCACAAATCGCTGGCTTCCACCAATCTCCACTTTGCGTCTCTAGATAGTCCGTTGCTTTTGTTAACAACTCAGGGCCTGCGGAGACAGAAAATGCTCTCAGCATTGCTCCTGATGGTTGTTCATTATCCTTAATTGTGTTGATTATTTCAGCAAATCCAGCATCGTCTGCAGCTATATTTGCTAATTTGATTTGTGCAGTCGCTATTGGCATTCCTATATAAGGGAATTTCTGCGCATATTCGGTTGTAGTTCTGACGCCGGAGTTCATATCCAACGTTGACAATATACGGAAACCAAGACTACCACGCCCCCCTAATTGGGCTTTTAGTCCTTGGTATCTGTAAGATACATTAATGTGCTTATCTGCAAGCGAGCCACCCTGCCCATCTGCTTTCGCATAAATACGGGCTTTACTACTTACGTGACTAACTACCTTCATCGAAGTATTGATATCAATAATAGTAGAACCATACCCCCATCCTGATAAATATCGGGATCCAGTATCAGGCCTGTATACAGTATCGACTATCGCATTGATTGATTTGTAGCTAACTGTTGTATTGCCGGATGAATCGATTACTTTTTTGATACGAGAAGAAGGTGTAATCGTACCCGCCAAGACCTGATTCAGATCTGATACACGATGTACATAAGCTTCGATTTTCTTACCATCTTTGTGTATCCGCACGAAATCAGAAATACCATCTGAATGTAAGTCAATTACTCGCCAAATATCCCCTTGTACATAGTCTGGTAAAAAGTCCGGAGCTTCTGCACGCACCAAAGTATGTCCATTTGAAATAAGAAGCTTCCATTTACCTGCTGCATCCGGATACAAAATATCTGGATAACCATCTAAATTATAGTCAACAATTTTTGCAGTTTCGAGACTCCATTCACTCGCAATAGTGATAGGAGGATTAAATTTTCTTCCGGTGTTAATATATATTTTCCCAGGCTTAACGACATCAGAATAGCCATCACCGTTTATATCAAGAAGGAGCGTTTCGCTCATCTTCTCATCTACGTAATAAGTAGCACGATGCGAGTGGTGTTGTCTGTAACCCATTCGAGTAGCAGTTTGCTGGAAAAAGAAACCTTGCGGTAGGTTTGGATCGTCTACATTTAGAACAATATCATCTGGTTGTGAACTGCTGTAGATAAGTTCATGCTGCGCTCCATTTCCGGACAGGGCGGAGGAAAGAGAAGATGCAATAGAGCCCGTACCTTTTATATAATAGTGCTTGTACTTAACAGGATCAGCAGCGTTTTCGTCATATTTTTTATATACAAGATCCTGAATGCCATCCGCGTTAAAGTCCGTTATTTTCATCCCACCTGAAAAACCACTTGGAAGTGTTCCAAGATAAATATTTTTAAGCTTTACACCTGTATTAGAGAAAAGATAGAGTTTATTTCCGTTGCGACATAAGATGTCTGTATCGCCATCCTCTAGATCATCGACATACGCGGCTTGGTGGCATTCTTTTTTAGGTGTCAACATTCCTCGACTTCGAACGGACGTTGATATGTTTAGCTGGTCCGCCAGTTTTCTAATAGGGTAATTGACATCTATGTATCCTTTATTACCTGAGTACATATCTGGACTGTATGACAAGAAATCAAGCATTCCATCGCCAGTAAAATCTGCAAAACTAACCGACTCTGGCTTTAATGGTAGGCCCATTCCTCCCCATTCGTTGTTGAACAACGTTAGCCTTTCGTAAGCTCCGCTATGTTCGGCCGCCTCCCATTCGAATTCAACTGGCTCATAGCAAAGTGATCCATGACACTGCTGATAAAAGCGTAAAAGTGATTGCCCACTAGCTTCATCGTAACCATAATCAAAGGAGTATGAAGCTACCTCCAAATCGTCACTCGTTACTGAAATAGATTTTAGTCTGCTATTTAACTCGGTGGCTATACCAGATACATAATGGTCCGATTTATCCTCACGGCTTTCATAGTCAAACGATATCACAGCACCGATATATGATATTGAATCCAGCCTAGGGGATATTCCGCCATAAATTACATATTTATCTGAGAGAGATTCATCATCTGGAGATTCGTTGATTGTCGCGAAATCATAAGTATAGTTAATTTCATTACCCTTGTTATCAGTAATGCTGTCTAAATACCAGGCCCCACTTGTCTCCCCGTCTGAGCCAAACATAAGACCTCTATAGCGTATACCCTTCCACGAATAGCGCCACAACGTGCCATCCTTTTTCTGGACTTTAAAGATATCCGCAACTCTGCCATAACCACCACTTAATTCTCTTGTAATTTTACTAATTGAGTCTATCTCTGTTCTGTATTCTATAGAATTAAAGGAATCAAATTTGAACGACTTGAGGGGCGCTCCATCCAAACACAGGGCAGGCTTATTTCTTTCGGTATCTGAACCGGAAATTTCAAAGCCGATGGAACAGTGCGATATAGTACTGACAGCATTTAGACTCCAACCCATTCCCATTAGGCCATTACCAGAATTGCTATTATAAGAAACACTGACATCAGGGCGAACTCCGCCGGGCCCAACCGGTACATCAATGGGTATAGCATAAGTCGCTGTACCTGATTCGCTCACACGAAAGCTACCACCATCAGAGCCAGCGATAATGGTACCGCCATTCGGCTTCTTTGCTTTGGGTAGATGAGAGTAGTCCAACACTCCCGAACCATTCACATTAAGGAGACCTCTCGCACCTGAATAAAGTACCTGATCACTATAACCTGACCGACTAACAGTAATATCATCAGCACCATCTTGATTTACGTCGGATACAACAATATCGATACTTGCAGAATCTGCCTTGGCACCACCAAGCTTCTGATAAAAATCAACACGCTTTATATTTCTTGAGCTTTCGGAGTGACCAAAAGCAATAATACTCGGTGAAATTCCTAGCCCATTGTTCTTGTAAAGATATAAAATATCGCCATACCCATCACCATTAAAATCACCCGGATACTTCTCATAACTGTCATCAATATTTACAGCATTACTCGGTATATCCCCCCCACTGAGATCAGTAAGAGACAGATAATCCTGAAAGTAATTTACAGAGGAAGGAGTAATAGTGTTCGAGTGATCTTCATACGGCACGGGAATACTTACATCAGCCGTAATAAGCAAAAGATGTTCTTTTGGAGCGAAGTAATATTGAAACCCGCTTTCAGACGAATACTTTGCATATAATTCGAACGAATCCTCTCTCAGACTAACTGACGCCAATGCCAGTTGAGAAGAGATTACCATCAGTAATAAAAGGGAAAGCTGTTTCATCGCGCTTCCATGCAGTAGTGGGAACAAAGAGCGCGAATCGTACTATAACAGCCTTATCAATTAAAGTTTTTCTGGTGATTTTTTAGTCAATTTGAATAACCATTACTCTCCCCCATACAACTCCCCTTCTGAATACGCCGTCTCAAGCGACCTTCTCTCTGCTTTTGTCATACCTTTCACCACCAGCGCATAGGAATTGTCGATCATGCGCTCCAGCTCGCCCATCGGTACTTCGCCGTTAAGAATAACGGTGTTCCAGTGTTTTTTATTCATATGGTAAGCAGCAGTTACGGATTCAAATACATCACGTAACTGAATCGCTTCATCCGGATCACATTTTACGTTCATTCGGTAGTGATTTCCGTGCTCTTCGATTTCTTTGGCATTAGCAGGCGATAACGTCGCAAACATTTTGTTTTTGACTTTCATCACCGCAACGTCCGGATAAAACGGAAAGTCTTCCCAGGCTTCGGGTTTGGATAATAAGTATTCGCGGACTTTTAAATGATCCATTTCAATTAATTCCATGCGTTGGAATTAACCAAGTGCATTCTTTTTCAGCCGCCGGATCTGTAGGCCATCCATGGCCTTAGATCCTACCGCAACATCCTGTTGCTGCTTTGAAAATGAATACACTTACTTAATTCTTTGATACAAAAAAGTAACGACCTACCCCTCGGCGGCAACACGCTTCACTCTCGGTGTCAGCTGGCAAAATAATTCATAGGCAATGGTGTTACACAAACGAGCGATTTCATCGACATCGATGTTTTCACCCCACAATTCCACTTCACTGCCGACCTGAATATCTGCATATTCAGAAATATCGACAGTAATCATATCCATCGATACCCGGCCCACCAGCGAACAACGGTGACCTTCGACCAGAATTGGCGTACCGGAAGGTGCCTGGCGCGGGTAACCGTCACCATAACCTATCGCGACCACGGCAATGCGGCTGTCTTTTTCGGCAGTCCAATCACCACCGTAACCCACTTTTTCGCCGGCTTTTACGTCGTGTACGTGAATCACCTGCGACTTCAGCGTCATAACGCATTTCAGGCCCAGGTCGGCAGCCGATTGTGTCGCCAGCGGTGACGAGCCGTACAACATAATGCCGGGGCGGCTTACCGAGCCATCGCCCTCAAGTTCGGCGGCCAATTGGGTCATAGTCGCAGCGCTGTTGGAAACACTCAGAGGCAGCGACCAGTCCTGGGCTTTCATGATCTCTATTGCGGCGGAAAACGCCTCCGGCTGAGCCAAATCAGCATCCGCAAAGTGAGTCATCACATGCGTTAGCTCAAGCTTGTCATCGTCATTGATCAGCGCCATCAGAGGTTCGGCTTCGGTTGCGCGAATACCCAAGCGATTCATACCCGAATTGATCTTGAGCCAAACATCGACAGGGTTTTCCAGAGTCGCCAGTTCACGTTCAACCAGCTGCTGTGCATGATGAACAACCAGCTGCAGATTATGGGCGCTGGCGATTTGCCATTCGTCGGCATCGTAAGCCCCCTGCAACACCAATACCGGGCGTTTGATGCCGGCCTGACGCAGTAGTAATCCCTCATCCACACAGGCCACAGCAAACCCATCGGCATCACCCAGTGCCCGGGCGCAACGAACCATGCCATGACCATAGCCGTCGGCTTTAATAACAGCGTACGCACTGCCTGGCGCCTTACTCTTGGCCAACTGATAATTCTGTCGAAAATTTGACCAGTTAATTAACGCATGGGTCGGTCGTGTCATATCAATAGTCGCTTGTGGTAAAAGTAGTCGCCAGCGGCAAAACAGGTACAATAGCAGAATGACTCAGTGGCTTGTAACTTAGTGTGTTATCAGGCAACTCTGAGCAGATACAAATAACCCCTGTTGTTGGAATCAAACTGCATGCCCAGCCACCCGCTGTTTACCGATAAAACCATCCCCTTGTCTGCCACACTGGCGGCCACTATTGGGCTGGAAGAAGCGGTGTTATTAACAGTACTCAACGATGCCGCCAGCATACAGGGGCAAAGCCGGGCACAGCTGCATAACCAAGCGTTACGTAATCAGCTGCCATTCTGGGACGATGTCTCGATTCGGCGGGTGTTACGCAGTCTGATCGATAAAGGTCTGATTCAGGTTCAGGGCGACATTTTCCCGGATGGCGAAGGGCTGGTGTATCACTTTGGTCAGCTGCAGCAATCGCAGCCTTCAGCCCAGACAACATTTCAATCTGCTGCAGCAACACACCACAACCCGGGACAAGTCCCGACACCTCATCAACCGCTGAATAATCAATGGCAACCCAGTTCAGACACGCTGAAGCGCCTGGAGCAACACGGCATCAACAGTGCATTTGCCATGTCGTTACTGGATGGCTTTATTCTGCGCGGTCAGGAACAAGGGGCCAATCGCAGCGACTGGAACCACCGCTTCTTCCAGCACGTAAAAAGTCAGTGGGTGTATGCCCAGAACGATGCCGCGCGCCAACAGCAGCAAATTCAGCAACAGAAGTTCGGAAAGCACGCCAACCCGGCAGCTTTTCAGTCACAGGCGGGCCAACCCTCGCGTGATCGCAGTGCGTTTAACGTTCAGGCGGATGAAGCCAAAGCGATCGAAAACAACTGGCACCCCAGCCAGGACGCCTGCCAGATTCTGCAACGTGCCGGTATTGATCCACAATTTATTAATGATGCCGTACCGGAATTTGTTCTCTACTGGGCCGAGCGTGGCGATGCGTTTAAAACCTGGAACAGCAAATTTATTCAGCACGTGCGTCAGCAATGGGCGCGCTACAGTGCGTCGGTAGAACACTCAACCGTACCAACCCGTATCGCGGAAAACTGGCAACCCGATCCGGATTGCTTTGATATCCTGTCGATGGGCCATATCGATCATCAGTTTGCCCACAGCCTGGTGCCGGAATTCGTCCTCTACTGGCGCGATTCCAATCAGGTACATACCAGCTGGAACAGCCGCTTCCTGCAATATGTGAAACAACAATGGGCCAAGCGTTTGGCACAAACCAGCAACCACCCAACCAACAACCCGGCGGGAGATCAACATGGACAAAACACCCAGCATGCAGGTAATCAACCGGGTTACACAACAGCTGAAGCAAGCGTCCAGCGACTCAAAGACACCAGCTGGTGATAGCCAGCCGGACGCAACGGTTGAACAGAAAGAAGCCATTAATCAGATTTTTGAGTTATTCCGCTTCAACTACCACAACCAGTTTTTAAAGGCGTTTCCCGACTACGACACCATGATCATGGCCAAGCGCCTATGGTCGCGTTTACTGGTGGAATACAGCGGTGAAGTCATCATGCGCGCCGCAGAAAAAGCGGTAAAAGAAAGCCGTTTTCTGCCCAGCGTTCATGAAGTACTGGAGCGTTGCGACAGCGCTGAAATCCTCGGTTTGCCCAATGCCTATGCCGCATACATTGAAGCCTGCCGGGCGCCATCACCGAAAAAAGATTATCGCTGGAGCCACCCGGCAGTGTACTTTGCCGGACGGGCCAGCGACTGGTATTTCATTGCCAATACAGCCGAAGAGAGAGCCTTCCCGGTTTTTAAACGCAACTATGAAATTCTGTTAAAACGCATTCAGAACGGCGAGGAGCTGGAAATGGAGATTGCCAAAGCCATTCCACAAACCATTGAACGGCCGCTCGATCATAAGGAGCAAAAACAGCGCTTGGCGGCTCTGATCGAGTCGTTATAGCGGTGTAGCATCAGTTCGCTCAGTGTTGTTTGGCCAGGCCACATAACCCGGAATGCATCAGCAATCACAACCGGGTTTTACCATTAATGGATTGCTGAAGTGACCGGGCCAAAGCAACAACTATTGCAACACGTTCCACTGCCCTGAGGTGCTAAACATCATCAGAAACGTTCGGGAACCCTGCTGGCGGGTAACATAATGGTCGTCTGCTGACATTCGCCATTGGCCGATTTTTCCATCACCACCGTTACCCGCTTCAAACTTCCATTGATTATTCTCATACTTCATTGTGTGCGACCAACCGTTCACAGGATTGGTGACAATGACTTGCTCATTCGTCAGAAACTGCGGTTTAACCGTCGTGTAGATATCTGTCTGACCAATATTCCACCAGGCCACACGTCCCTGACCACTATTACCCGACTGAAAACGCCACTGATTGTTAACAAACTCCATTGTGTGTTCCCAACCGTTCGGATTGACTGCCAGTAATTCATCGCGACCATCGCCATCATAGTCTCCTACGGCATAGGTATCGTCCGCACCTACCCGCCACCAATGTAAGTGTCCGTTAGAAGCAGACGAAATAATATCCCAGTTAGACGTCTGGGTATTAAATTTGATGGTGTGGTTCCAGCCGTTTTGTTTTATCAGTAATAATTCATCAATACCGTCGCCATCAAAATCACCAGCCAGCAAACGGTCGTCAGCATCAATATCGCCGTTCGAAGCATACTGCAGAGAGGTCCACACCCATGGCCCATTGCCGCCTACCGAACCGTCTCCCTGCAGCGTTTGATAACGCCCGTCCGGATTGGCCAGTAATAATTCGTCGTAGCCATTACCGGTAAAATCACCACTGACATAAAAGTCGTCAGCCCGCGTATGCCAGCCATTCAGCGACGTTCCGGAGCCGTGATACCACCATTGACTGTGGTTGGTCACCAGGCTTGTGATCATAAACTTTTTTCCGGGTTTTATTGCCAGCATCAGCGGAGTATTGATTGACCAGGGAGCAAAACGACCAAAAACATAATGGTCACCCGGTTCAATCTGCCATTGATCCAATACCTGTGAATACACATACATATCGTCAAAATGAGAGGCAGATTGGCTGTTTTTCAGGGTTGTTGTCCAATAAGCCGAGGCGCTTACTGAAAATACACTGCTGGTAATAAGCAGTGCTGAAAGAAAGTACTTTGATAACATCATCATCTCCTTGATTCGAATACGGCGTTATTCGCCGACGTTTACTGAAACACAAAAAAGAACCACGTTAATCACCCCAGAGGGTGATTAACGTGGAACCCGTGCTGACCACATGGCTGGATTGCTAGGCGCTATCTCATTGTTAAAAAAAGCCGAGACAATTCTGCCCAGAGAGCAGTGCTTTGCCCATGAGCTTGTTTACATGCATGGATGATCATCAGGGAACTTGAAGAAAAGGACCTTAACGCTGTTAGTACAATTTGTATGGAATCTTTTCTACACTCTGTTGCAGAAACAGTATCTGACGAAGGGATTACGACCTTTTCGAATATCGCAGCATACGATGCATTCTTTGACCGAATGCAAGGTGATAACTTAATGTTGGCGGCTCAAAATGGCAGTAACATCGAAGGCATCATCGAGTTAAAAGAAGGACGTCACGTCGCGATGCTTTTTATTCGACCGGATCGCCAGAAGAATGGCACAGGAAGAAAACTCATTCTTTCCGCCCTGAATCATGCGACGGCTGAAACGATTACCGTCAACTCATCGCTACCTTCGGTTGCCGCTTATGAGACATATGGGTTTGAGTGTACGGGTGCGGTAAGCGAATCAGCCGGCTTGGTTTATCAGCCAATGGCGCTGAAAATTTACCCGGAAAAACATACAGAAAGCACGTGATTACCACGTCATTTTGCAGGGAGGTATCCGATTGAAGAATGGATGCAATATCTTACAAGTCTATTGACTGTGATGTCTGCACTCGCGCTGCGTTAAGTGCATCGAAAAGTTCCGGAATCGCAGAAACAGCGGCCTCGAATCAGTATCATACTATTAAGAATATAGACGGAAATTTATTTAAACGGCATTATTCGCCGACATTCCGGCGCTGCAAACACCATTAAAAAACGATAAGCACTCATCGAACTAAAGCGTTGCAGAAAATCGATTCGCCTTTTGCCCGACGCTTGCGCCATAGTCATCGACCAGAGAGGAAACACTGTGCCAGATTTCGACAATACCAATCGCGCCTACCAACATCAGTTTATTCGCCAGAACAGCGCCATGCTGAAATCCATTTATGGCACGACTGAGGTAGAGCCTTACTGGATTGCCGATATGGATTTTCAGGTGGCTGAGCCTGTTACCGCCGAGCTGCAACGTCTGGTTGATCGTGGCCGCTATGCCTACGAGATGGTCGGTGACGAGGTATTTAATGCCCTTACAAATTGGTTCCAGCGTCGTCATCAGCTTGGGTTAAACCCGCAGCGCTTTATTATGGCGCCAGGGGTGTTATCCGCCATGTCGCTGATTGTGCGCGAGCTGACCAACGAAGGCGATAAGGTGCTGACCCAGATTCCGGTGTATCACCAATTTCGCAAACTGATCAACAATGCCAATCGCACGCTGATAACTAACGCGTTAATAAATGACGAGCGCCCTGACGGTAAAAATGGGTACCGCATGGATTTCGCCGATCTGGAGCAGAAGTTTGCCGACGGCGTAAAAGTGATGATTCTGTGCAACCCCCACAATCCGGTAGGTCGGGTGTGGAAAGCGCAAGAACTGAATCGGGTGCTGGAACTGGCGGACAAATACAACGTCACCATTATCAGCGATGAAATTCATGCCGATATTCTACTGCACAATAATCGATTTACCAGCCTGGTTTCTCTGCTGCAACAGCAAGACAAGCCCGGCAAACACATTGCATTATTAGGCTCCCCGGCAAAAACCTTTGGGATGCAGGGCATCGCCACCGGGTTTATTTATATTGAAGATCAGGCATTACATAAGCGCTTTAATAACCTGCTGGAATCTATGTACCTGAATCATGGTAATGCCCTGAGCAGTTACGCCACCATCGCCGCTTTTACCCATGGCGATGCATGGCTCGATCAGATGCTGGCCTATCTGGAGAACAGCCTCAGCTGGATCACTGACTTTATCGAAAAAGAACTGCCTGGCGTGCTGTTATCACAGCCTGAAGGCACCTATCAGATCTGGCTGAACTTCGAGCATTCCGGCTTCAGTGCCGAACAAGTAAAGCAGGCACTGGTTGCAGCGGGCATGGGGTTATCACCCGGAGGCTGGTTCCAGAGCGACAACGATTTCTACTTCCGTATGAATATCGCAGCGCCGCTGACACCGATTCAGCAAGGCTTTCTGCAGCTGAAACAGCAGTTATCAGTAAAAGCTATAGACTGATTTAACTTAACCAATTATCCAGCTCGCAGGTTAGTGCATACAGTAGAGTCACTCATCATTCAGGAGTGACTTAGCCATGACCAGCACTTCCAAACAACGAAGCAAAACCTCAATCCAGCAGCACAGTCCCTGTGCCAGCTGCGGTCCTGAGCTGCCCACGGCTAAAACGGCTTTGGTTGCGGAAGGTGGTGGTCAGCGCGGTGTATTTACCGCCGGTATTCTCGATGCCTGGTTAAACGCGGGTTTTAATCCGTTCGAAATTCTGATTGGCACATCGGCTGGCGCGCAAAATCTTTCCAGCTATATGACCTGCCAACCGGGTTTTGGTCTGAATGCCATTACCGAATTGTCATCACAGCCGCAGTTTTTTAAATGGCAACGTTCGTTAATTGGTAAACACGCGGTGGATCTGGATTGGTACTTTGATCAGTTAAATAGCGCCGCCAGCCAGCTGGATATTAGCCGCGGACATTCGCGCTTACAGCAACGTCAGTTGTATTTCTCGGCCACCCGCAGTGATAACCGCCGGGCTGAATTCTTCTCCCCCGATAAAGACAACTGGCTGGCAATGCTAAAGGCGTCCAGTGCCTTACCCATGCTGTACAAAGGCGGGGTAAAAATTGGTGAGCATTTTTATGTGGATGGCGGGTTATCGGCACCGTTACCGGTTGAAGAAGCGTACCAGCGTGGCGCGCGGGAGATTACCGTACTGAGAACCGTCAGCGAAGAAGCCAGCTTAACCTCGCCCTGGTTACATAAGATTAAGTCAATGATTTGTAGTCAGCATTACTGCCCGAAGGTGATCGATTTGATTACCCACCACGAAGACAGCTATCAAAAAAATCTGGCGTTTATTAACAACCCACCCGCCGATGTAACGATACATCAGATATTTCCGCAACAGCCTTTGGCCAGTTCCTTAGTCGGCAGTCAGCCTCAGGCGTTAAAGCAGGACTATCAGCTGGGTCTAGCGGCAGGCGTGGCATATTTACAACAAGCCCAAGGGTAATTACAACGGTATGCCACTCGCCTGATTGACAATTTTAAGTTATTTATTCTGCAAGTAACTCATCAAGATTAGAACGATGGAAACCATCGTATAACTCAACATTATTTTCTTTGGGTCGTGGTAACGGCATATACATATGGCTGGAACCAAACTGCGCACCACCATCGACGTGTAAGGTCTCACCGTTAATAAAGGCGGCGGCTGGTGTTAATAAAAATACGATGGAAGCACTCACTTCCGCTTCGGTGCATAAACGACGCGCTGGCATCATTTCGCCCGCCATTAACAGTTTTTTGCGGGTCATTGGGTCGTAGGTGGTTAAGCCACTGGAAGCGACAATACCCGGAGCAACCGCGTTCACCCGCACGCCGTAACGGCCCCACTCCCAGGCCGCGGTTTTGGTGAAGTTTTCCATCCCGGCGCGGGCCGCACCGGTGTGAGCCATACCCGGGAAACCGTTATTACAGTCGGCGGTGATGTTCACCACGTTGCCGCCATGTTCTTTCATGGTTGCTTTGTACACTTCACGCGACATGACAAAACCACCAACCAGGTTGTTTTCCACCACCGTCTGAAAACCGTTTTTACTGATGTCTTCGACTTTGGATGGGAACTGACCACCGGCATTATTCACCAGCGCGTGAATACGGCCATGCTGCGACACAATATCGGCAATCGCTTCGATCACCCGCTCTTCATCACGAATATCAGCAACCCGGTAATCGGCCCGACCGTAATAAGAGCCACCTGAGCCGGATTCTTTACTGTCTGCTTCGATCTCCGCCACCACTTCCTGAAGCTTTTCCTCACGGCGACCCATCAGCACCACAGTGGCCCCCAGGCTGGCCAGCTCATGGGCGGTACACCGGCCAATACCAGTGCCACCCCCGGTAATCACAATCACCTGATCTTTAAACAAACCCGGGGCAAATACTGACTGATAAGAAGACATACAAAACTCAAATTATTGTTATTAACCAGCGCACAGCCTACCGCCGACAATGAACAGCCGCAACCTGCGCAAAGCGGTTATCCACATGGGTAGTTGGTTATGCGCTAATATGAATGCGCTTGATCGCAAAACGCAGGGTTTAGCCGTGAGAACTGGACAGGGAAGACGCCGGGGCAATATCGGGCTGGGGCCCTATAAAGCGTGGTTTCCAGCGAAACTTGCTGCTTTCCGGGCTTCGGCATAAGTCTTCTCCTGAAATGTTTTTTTCAGGAGAAGACTTATGCCGTTAGCCGGTCAATACGAGGGAGATGCTAGAGTTGGTGTCCTGGTTACTTAGTTATTCCTCCTGTTCCCCCTGCTGTTACCTACAATATAAACTGTAATCATACTCATTCCTCAGAAGACAATACGAAAAACCTTTTTCGTCTATAACAACAACATCATCATAGAATCCGTTAATTGATGCAGCTCTTGAAACTTCCTCTAATGTAACTTCACTTTCTATAGGTCTGATACATTCAATCCGCTCTTCCCCAACGAAAAATAAATATATAATCTTACCACGCAATGAGGCTATATGAGTCGAACGTAGAACGTCTTCAAAATTCTCACTAGAAGCTAAGCCATTAACTTCATATACACTCTCTATTCGCGAGCACAAGCAACGATAAAAATCTATAACATTATCGAACATTACCTCAGGACTGTTAACACCAACATAAGAAGCTACCTTCCTAATATTTTTCCGTATTAGAAAATCCTCTCGGCGATTCATTTACTTAAAACCATCTTTATTTTCAAGATAATGACCTTTGTATTGGTTATACCTACCTTTTTCATTTGGGTCACCTTTTTTATCATCCGCCGCATGAAAATGTTTGCCACGAGGTTTACTTCCATCAAATCCTTTATCATTTTCATGGAGTATCACATATTTATTTTTTCCATCTACTTTAAAGGAGTAAACTGTTCGATTCTCCGTATCATATACATATTTATGCTTATGATACTGAGCAGATTTTGGTATCCCAGCTGCTTCTTTTGCTTTCCTAAACTCACTTCTCCTAGATGGTCGATCAGATAAATTACAATTATGAACTAATAAATTTCTCTTGGTTACATAGTAGGTATGGAAGTCAGCAACCGTAAAGTTATAGGTAAGGTCCTGACGGTTTTCATCGATAACCGACACTACGCTCATCGCATCGTAGCCATCCGTTTCTATCTGGTCACCACCTTTTAAATCAATTGTTGTCTTCCAGCCATAGCCTACAACATAAAATGGATGATCATCAGTTGCTTGGATTTTTTGCTCAAAACCATCTGAACTAATCAGATTAATTTCATAAATATCACGATTTGGTTCTACAAAAATTCGAGTAACAGGCTTCCAGTCTTGTTCTCCAGTATCAGTATTTTTGGCCCAAAGCTTCTCACCCAATTGAACGTCTTCAATATTTTTGTAGCCATCCTTTGTCAGAACTTGTGTTCCAGCTACAAAACAACAGCTTCCAGGTTTCTTCGCATCTGAAGGTTTATTTCGCCCCTTCTTTAAAGCCTTCGCTAGCTTAGCAACTTTCCGAACTGTTTTAGACGGATCAAGAATTCCCTCTGCTGATTCTTTTAATGCAGACGCGACATTCAGGTTCCCAGTAGTCACATAGTTAAAGGCTACGTTAACACCAACATCAACGACAAACTTCGCTATAAAGTTAAATGCTTGGCCATCATGGTCAGCTGCATTCACCGGATTATTCCCGGTATATTGATACAAATTACACTCAATCACCGAGCTCAGGCACTTATCCATCTGCTCGCCAAACAGCGGATCTGGTGAAATAAAGCGCCCGCTTAGCGGATCGTAATAACGTGCTTCAAAATACAATAAGCCGGAATCATCGCGTTCTTTACCGCTGAAGCCATACGGCTGAACAGCAGAAAGTTGCAGGTTGGCGGCATCGCCATAAGGCTGGCTAACTTTGGGCAAACCGCACTGGGACTGTGCTGAACAATCTGGTTCTGATGATCCAGTGTCAGGGTCACCGACCCTAAGTGGTCGTTATGCAGATTAAACTGGCTGCCCAGAATCCCATCGTTCGGGTCCGTTAATGGCAGTTCCTGACTGGAAGCCAGCCAATAAAGGGTATCCGGTGTAAGCTGTTGCAGGGTATTCAGTGTATCTTCACCCTTCAGCCACAGTTGCCAGCGCTCTTGCGTGGCAGACTTGCTCGGGTCTAAATACCAGATCGCTGAAACCGTTGGATGTTTTTTAACAAAATCCGCGACGCTTACCGCTTTGCTGAGCGATAATTTGCGCCAGTTCCAGCCGGGTTTAAGTACCTGGGGTTGTTGCAGCGCATCAATGCTTTGCTGGTTTTCAATTGACCAGTCAAAGAATTCCAGCGCATCAACTTTAAACCAATAGGCCTGCTGGCCAGATAACTGGTTTAACTGACCCGCGGCAGAGCGGTCACGCTGGTAGCGTTGATAACTTTGCTGCTCGGCATTAAAGCCAATCACTTCCTGCACTTTGGGCAGAATATCGCCCAGCTGGCTGTAAATATTATTGCCTTCCGGGCCAACCTGCAGGAAGACCGGGTTCCAGCCCGGGTTAAACGATAAGGTGTGTTTGGCTAACTGGGTTTGTGCCTGTAATTGTGGCAGTTCGATACGGGCAACACGCAAATTGCCCAATTTAATATGTTTCTGAATACCGGTTGCATGCTGGCTGTCGCGCAGCTCGTAACTGCCATCCAGGTAATACACCTGCTTACAGCCGAAGTCGCCGGGCGGTTAAATATAAGCACCGACACCTTGCGGCGGCGGTTAAAAGAGGAAGGGAATTATTATGCCGAAATTAAAGAGCGCTTACGCCGCAACGCTGCCTTATTCTGGCTAACCAGCACTCAGATGCCGATTAACAGTATTGCGTTAAGACTGGGGTTTTCTGAGCCCAGTGCCTTTAACCGGGCGTTTAAAAACTGGACAGGGAAGACGCCGGGGCAATATCGGGCAGGTGCGGTGTAGCACTGAAATAGCAAAGACACTTGAACTGTACAAAAATCAAACTCCCAAAGTTTGACAATCTTTGTAAGCCTTCATAGCATGATTCCATAAATGCCTGCTTTTCGAGGTCATCATGCATATATCACTTACATCTGAGCTGGAATCCCGTGTTAAGGCCAAAGTAGAAACAGGCCTGTACAACAACGCCAGTGAGGTTATTCGTGAAGCCCTGCGCTTTATGGAGACTCATGAAGACTGGGTTAAGGAGCTGAAGCTGGCTCAGTTACGGGAACAACTTAAGGTTGGCTCTGATCAGCTCGATCGTGGCGAAAGCACCACCATTGAATCAAAGCAGGCTCTCAATGCTCTGTTTGAGGATATTAAAGGCTGACAGCAAAGGATCTGACTGACATGCCAAAACCTGATTACCAGCTGGTTATTTCTGATGCAGCCAAAGCTGACCTGAAAGACATCTATCAATATGGTTTGCGCCAGTGGGGAAAAGCTCAGTCGGATCGTTATCTGGAAAAGCTTAAAACTCAGCTTTGGTTATTAACCGAACAACCGATGATGGGCACTGATCGGCCCGAACTTCTCTCTGGTAATAAAAGCCTGCCTGTCGAAAGCCAAACTCTCTATTACCGTGTGACACCGGATAAAGTAGAGATCATTCGGATACTTCACGGTCGTCAGGATCCAAGCAGGCATATCGAATAATCGCATTACGGCTGATGGCCTGAAAACTTCCCCCGATACTCACTCGGCGCCAGACCGGTATTACGCTTAAACAGTTCGCGGAAAAAGCGCACATCTTCATACCCGCATTCGCGGGCGACCACATCGACTTGCTTTAAGCTGGTCTCCAGCGCATTTTTCGCCACTTCCATGCGCAACGCCTGAATATACGCCAGCGGTGTTTGTTGCGTTGCTTGTTTAAAGCGTCGTTTAAACTGACGTTCGCTGAGGTGAATCAGTTCCGCCAGATCCTGCTGGGTGAATTGCTCGCAGCCATGGTGTTGCAGCCAATCCTGAACCTGATGAATTAAGTGGTCCTGATGCTGGCGTTGCGGCACAAAGCTGGCGTACTGCAATTGGCTGTGCCGATCCAGATCAATTAATGCTGTTTTGGCCACTTGCCGGGCAATCGCCTCGCCGAAGTACTGACGCACAAGCAACAGGCTCATGTCCTGGTAAGCACTCGCTCCGCCGGAGCAAGCCACCTGTCCGTCCTGAGTAAGCATTGCGCCCGGCTGCCAATCACAATCCGGAAACTGCTGCGCCAGCCAGTCGATTACCGCCCAATGGCTGGTTACGCGCTTACCGCGTAACACCCCGGCACAGGCCAGTACATAAGCGCCCGTGCAAATACTCACTAACTGGCTACCCTGCCGCTGCAAAGCCTGAATCCACTGCAGCGTCTTTGTCGCAATACCTTCCGGGCGCATTCTTGGGTCGCCAATCGCTCCGACAATCAGCACATCAGCTTGTTTTATGTCATTAATACAATGATGGGCCGTCAGGCTGACACCGCCGCTACCAGGCACCTGCTGTCGATTCTCGGCAACAATCTCAATACGCCAGTCCTTTGCCTCCGCCAGGCGACAAGCCAACAGCAAAATTTCCATTGGCCCGGAAATCGAGGATAGCGGGCTGTTATCCAAAGCAAGAATGACGCAGCGTTTCATAGATACCTCAGAAGTTCGAAGCAGATTTGTCCCGATTATCTACCTATGTAGTCATAAATGCCACCAACCCACACGAACCTGCATTCGCTACACTGGATGCCTGTTAACCACTCTTCTGATAGAACGAGAGCAACTTTATGAGCACCAACAAAGAGCTGATCGAAACTTTTTATACTGCGTTTCAGAATTTAGATTATGAAACCATGAAAGCCTGCTATCACCCGGATGCTTACTTTCGTGATGAGGCGTTTGAGCTGAATGGCAATGAGCCAGGCGCCATGTGGCATATGTTATGTGAGCGCTCTCAAAGCATGACGATGGATTTTTCTGTGACTGAAAAAGACGGTAAGGTCAGCGCTCATTGGGAACCCAAATACCTGTTCAGTCAGACCGGTCGTTTTGTTCATAACATCATTGATGCCGAGTTTGAATTTAAAGACGGCAAAATTATAGAACACATCGACTATTTTGATTTCTGGCGCTGGAGTCGCCAGGCACTGGGTTTGCCAGGTTTATTGCTGGGCTGGACGCCGTTACTGCGTAACAAAGTACGTAAGATGGCAATGAACAATCTGAGAGTTTTTATGGCTAAAAACTACTCCTGATTGGATTTACCAACGTATTAATCCGAGGCTTCGGCAAAGCTGACGCCTCTTCAGGCAGCGACACCACATAGCCGGGGGCGTCACGCCATAATCCGTTTATTGCTGCGTGATGGGTGAACCACCTGGCGATTTCCAGGTGGTAAAGAGCAAGTTAAGAACAGTCCTTAAACCGCTTCAACCCACATCACACCCACTTCCGTTTTAACCACTTTAACTACGGTACCAGAGGCAATCGGTTGCTGGCTTTTCAGCTTCCATTCTACGCCAGAATAGGCGCGAGTAGTTTTACCCTGCATATCCACATCGCCTTCCAAAACAAAAGTATCGGCGGCGAAATCGTTGTCCACTTCTTTACTACCCACCTTATTCTGCATTCGGCTCAGCGGCTTCCATAAAGAAACAGCCAATACACCGGTGAGTAAGGTGTTGCTCCACATTGCTGTGATCCACGTGGCTTCAAGAAAACCCAGGTTCATGGCAACGCCCGTCAGTAGTAATGAGATTCCGAGGAAAAACAGAACAAACGTAGAAAACCCCAATACCACCACTTCGATAATCAAAGCGGCGATTCCCACAATCATCAGAATTTCAGCGATATTTTCTAAACGGAAGAATTCCATAATAAATACCTTTCTTAATTCTGCTGTTTGTTCAGAGAATTAATGATCGACATAGAAGACGCCACCAGCGAGCTGGCGTCGGTTTTATCTTCTGGCAGCAGCACCACTGACGATTCACGGGCAATGGCTTCTTTCGCAGCAATGGCTTTGGTTGCCAGATCCAGCTGAATCGCTTTCTGACCCTGAACAGTATCTGCCGCTTCACCAACCTTACGTAACGCGTCTGCCTGAGCTTCGGCAACCGCCAGAATGGCACGAGCTTCACCTTCGGCTTGTAAAATTTGCTCGGTCTTATCCGCTTCTGCCGCCAGAACCTGGGCCTGCTTCTTACCTTCCGCGACGTTAATGGCCGACTGACGATCACCTTCGGATTCGAGAATCTGGGCACGCTTAACACGCTCGGCTTTCATCTGAGCTTCCATCGCATCCATCACAGAACGTGGTGGCACGATATCTTTAATTTCATAACGCAGTACCTGAATACCCCAGGGCTCGGATGCTTCGTTAATGGACTCTACAATCGAGGCGTTTAACTGGCTACGCTCTTCGAAGGTTTTATCCAGTTCCATTTTACCCAGCTCAGAACGCATGGTGGTTTGCGCTAACTGGGTCACCGCAAATACATAGTCATCCACACCATAGGTGGCTTTGTACGGGTCTAACACACGGAAATACAACACACCGTCCACCGATAACGTGATGTTGTCACGGGTAATGGCTGACTGGCTGGGTACGTCAACCGCCTGCTCTTTTAAGCTGCGATCCGCGGCAATCTGGTCAATAAACGGCAGAATAAAATTCAGGCCGGCTTCTTTGGTGGATTGGTACTTACCAAAGCGCTCAACCAGCCAGGCACGGTTTTGTGGTACAAATTTGATGCTGCTTTTCAGCAGAATAATCACCAGAATCAGCGCAAAGACTTCAACTGAGAAAATGATGTTTAATAAAGAATCCATTTATATTTCCTTAATAAAAAAATTGGCCTAACAGCCGGTCTAACGATTTCTTTAATAGATTAAAGAAAGTCCCATGCCAATACCATCCAGCGATGTATCAGTGGTATCCATACTGCGATAAAAAAACCGCGCATACCAATGATCTTTACCATACAAAAGAGAGTATTCACTATCAGCCAGGTTCAGGTTATTACCACTTACAGAAACACGCGAATATTCAAAGCCGAGATTTTTTCTGAGTTGATGGTTAATGCTGAACTGAAATGAACCACTTTTATAGGTTTTATTACCGTCTAGTTCATAATCACCCACTCCAAGACTGATCTCAGTACGATTGCTAAAAAGCAGCCGGTAATTAAACCCAAAATTGGTGATTTCCAAGTCGTCTTCTTCATTCGTTTCGACGTATTGGGATTTTCTCATAAACAGGCTAAAAGGCCCTAAGCCGGTTTCAGCCCGGAGGTCACTCCATTGAATCTCAGACCCGGAACCGTAACCCACATCCAGCTGCAACAAAGGCACGCCAAATTCAGATTCAGCGTCTTCTGATAAATCCGGAATCTCAACGTCCTTGCCCAAACGTTTATTCGTTTTCTGCATACTGCCAGCAGTACCAGCGGTCGTCAGATCGACGGCTATGCGTGCGGTACCCTCAATAACCGGTCGTAGCAGGGCTTCCAGCAGCGAACTGGCAAAGCCACCGGATGAGTCAGAAGATGAGGATGAAGAAGAAGATCGTTTCTCAGATTTCGGCTTGGTGGCCGATTTTTCGAAATCATCGAGCTTACCCGCACTGGCAGGTAAGCTGATTAAAACCATTAAAAGCGCCGATATAATAAGCATCCATGCTCCAGAATGAGTTAGCGGCGATCTCCTGCTAAAAAGGAGTAAAGCGCCAGATCGATAGTTTTACCTTCGAACTCCTGCTGAGCTGGCAAGCAACCTTCATACTGGAAACCAATTTGTTTCAGGTACTCTTCGTGAAGTATTGAACCTGAAACAACACGCATTTCCAGACGATTGAGTTTCAATTCATCAAAACAGAAATTCATCACGGCCGGGATAACCTCAGCCAGAATAGTAAAATCAATTCTATCACTAAGTTCCCACCAAAACTGTGCGCTATCCGTCATCCAGTTAATTTTCTGAACGCCAACCCGTGCAATCAGCTGCTTGTCAAAACTGCCTTCAACCAGCCAACACGCACTCTCCCGCACTTCGAAACGCATGGCCACCCGGCGCAGCTCATCCAGTGATTGTGCGGAGACCGACATCGATGCTTTTGGGATATGAGCCATTACACCTGGCTGACTCAGCAACTCGTATAGGGCATCGTTATCCTGGTTGGCATCTGGCAGACGTAATGAAAAATTGGCAGTCGAAAAATTCCAGTTCATGATGCTTCTCCCTCGTTACGGCCAGCCACGTCTGATCCAAGGATACGATTCAGGCAAATTGTATCGACGTAAGATTTTTCGCCGCTGTCTGACACCAACTTCCAGCCATCACGCAGGGTAGCGCTGCGCTCAAAACCGATATTTTCCAACATGGCTAACAGCTCTTTATCCTGGCCCTGAATCCATTGGTATGCGAAGTTACGCAAATGGTATTTCTCAGCCATAAAGTCCATACAAACAACCAGCGCACTGGCACGCTGCTGATTGGTTAACGCCTCGAGGCCATCAACACGAAAGGTGGCACGCAAATGAGATGGCTGCCAATCGAACACACTCACCATCCCCTGAAATTCGTCGTTGATTTCCAGCGCCCACATAATGCCGCGCTGGGTGGCGGCCATTTGTACGCTGAGTTCAATCATGCGGGCAATATGTTCTTTAGCCTGATCGGATTGCGGATCTAAAGCACGCTGACCGGGTAATTCCGGATGTTGATACAGATTCAACAGGTTGGCCTGATCGTCGTCGCTCAAAGAACGAACTCGGCCGCGGAAGTCTGCACCTTCAAATTGCAGCTCAGGAGTAAAATTCATAAATAGAACCAAATATTCGGTTGTGCGTTGCACAAAACGAACTGATTTTACAAAGCATTGGCCGCTGAAATGTATTAAGTGGAGAGTGATGGTTGTTTTTCAAAAGCAGCAACAGGATGTTGCGTCCGCCCGGCAGGCACATGGATGTGCCTTCGGGGCGGCGGCTGAAAAATAACTATTGCTCTGCACTGTCCAACGCCTATCGAAACAACAAACCACCATTTTTCTTACCGCCGGATCAGTGGGCCACCCATGGCCGCTTGATCCTAGCGCTACATCCTGTAGCTGCTCTCGAAAAATACTGATTCGTTATTTCTTAATCAGCTCAGATTAATAATCGTCATCGCCCTCATAACCGTGGGCGAGGTTTTCAAATCGGGTAAATTTACCAATAAACGCTAAACGGTCAGAACCAATCGGACCGTTCCGGTGCTTACCGGTAATAATTTCTGCCACGCCTTTATCCGGCGTATCTTCGTTATACACTTCGTCGCGGTAAATAAACTGAATAATATCCGCGTCCTGCTCGATCGCTCCGGATTCACGCAAGTCGGAGTTTACCGGGCGTTTGTTCGGACGTTGCTCCAACGAGCGGTTAAGCTGCGACAGGGCAATCATCGGGCAGTTAAATTCTTTCGCCATCGCTTTTAACGAGCGCGAAATTTCAGAAATTTCCTGAGTACGACCTTCCGATGGGCCTGACACCCGCATCAGCTGCAGGTAATCGACCATGATCATGGCCAGGTCATTATTGTTTTCGCGATACACCTTACGCGCTCGGTTACGCATTTCCTGCGGCGTTAATGCGGCGGTATCGTCGATATAAAGTGGCAAGTCTTTTAACAGATTGACTGCGGCGGAGAGCTTTGGCCAGTCTTCGTCGATTAACTTACCGCTACGAATCCGGGTCTGGTCGATTTTTCCAATAGAAGACAACATCCGCATCACAATCGATTCTGATGGCATCTCCATCGAGAACACCAAACACGGACGCTTGGTTCCCATTAAGGCATTTTCCACCAGATTCATGGCATAAGTGGTTTTCCCCATGGAGGGACGCGCAGCAACAATCACCAGATCGGCCTTCTGCCAACCGGAAGTGCGGTTATCGATTTCGGTGAAGCCTGTGGTCAAACCCGACAGACCATCCGGCTGGTTAAACATTTCGTCCAGCTGATCCAGGGTATTCTTCAGAATCGGCGCTACTACCTGAGGGCCACCATCCTGACGGTTACCTTCAGCAATCTGGGCAATCGACTTTTCAGCATCAGATAACAGATCCAGTGCAGTGGCACCGTCGGGCTCGTAGGCCTTGTCCATCATCTCGCTGGCGGCTTCAATTAAACGACGCTGCTGCGAACGCTCACGTACGATTTCAGCGTAGGCAGCACAGTTATCGATGGATGGCGTCATGTCCACCAGGCGACTCAGGTACGCCGCGCCGCCCACTTTATCAAGCTGGGCGCGCTCTTCTAATTCTTCAGCAACCGTGACTACATCAATCGGTTGCTCAGACTTCACCAGATGGGTAATCGCGCGAAAGATCATACGGTGATCGTGGCGATAGAAATCGGTGTCAACGGTCGATTCGGAAACGGACTCCCAGGCGCGCTCATCCAGCATCAGAGACCCCAGCACAGACTGCTCAGCCTCCACCGAATGCGGGGGAGTACGCGAACCGCCAGCAGCGCCGTTATCGGAATCGGCTTCCGGAATGTAATCGTCGTTTATAAAGTCAGACATACAGATCTGTTTTCAGAAAACCCAGAGACAAGCCTTATTCAGAACCTCGAATAGAACACAAACAAGAGGCAATAAAAAAAGCACTATCAGAAAGAATCTAATAGTGCCTTTTTCTGGCAGCGCTGTCATTAAACAACGCTGCGAGTTGCTGAATACTCAGCAACGCTTTCGCGATTCTCACCCAGCGGCTTATTCAGCTACTACGTGCAGTTTCAGAACAGCGTTTACTTCTGCGTGCAGGTGGATCGCAACGTCGAACTCACCAACAGAACGGATAGGACCGGTCGGCAGACGAACTTCAGACTTGCTCAGTTCAACGCCGGCTTCGGTAGCCAGTTCTGCAATATCGCGGTTGCCCAGAGAACCGAACAGCTTACCTTCGTCGCCTGCGCGTACTGCAACAGACAGTTCGATGCCTTCGATTTTCTCTTTACGGCTGTTAGCGCTAGCCAGTTTCTCAGTAGCTGCTTTTTCCAGCTCAGCACGACGAGCTTCGAATTGCTCAACGTTTGCTTTAGTAGCAGGAACTGCTTTGTTCTGTGGGAACAGGAAGTTACGAGCATAACCCGGCTTAACGGTTACTTGTTCGCCCAGTTCACCCAGGTTTGCTACTTTTTCTAACAGAATAATTTGCATTTTTTAATTCCTCATTACAGGGCTGAGACCGCTTATAAAATCAGTCTGCCGTGTCTTTTGGTAGTCGCGCGCGGACGTTCCAAGCACTATCCAGACACGCTACGAAAATTAGTAATGTGTACATGTAAGGCCCTAACACGAATAAGCCGATATAAATAACGACCATCCAGGTTGGGCTGGCTTTGGTCTGCGTGACCAGGCCATGGAACAGAGCCAGTCCGGCGAGCATCAGCGGTATGGTAAATACCGGCATCAACCCTGCCAGCTCAGGATCCAACTGACTGGCGCTGAACATCACCAGAATCACCGGTAATGTGAAAGCCAACGGCAGTCGAAGCTGTTTGAACTCGGTACCAAACCCTCCCGGGTTATAAAAGGTACTTTGCCAATAGCGTCCCAGTAACAGACACAACATAAATACCAGCGAGTGCAATGCGGCAAGCGCACCACTCATCAGCGGACCAACCAAAGGTTTGATCTGAGCAGCCATTTCAGGCTGATCACCCAACGCTTTGATTACGGCTTCTTCGCTGTTGGCGACTACCTGAGGTAATACTTCAGGCAACATCGACGGCAACAGAAAATACACCACAATGCCCAACACTGACGACAGAATTACCGTCCAATCAAGACGGATACTTGCCCTCAGCATCACCGCCAGGGCGCTGGTGCCCAAAGCAGTTAACAAAGGTGTCGGATCGCCCATGGCCAACCAGGTAATCCCCGGCAATAACGCCCACAACACAACCTGACCGGCTTGCTGCCAGCCGTACCGTAAAATGACCAGCGCTAAAATTGCAGCACCCAGCCAAAACAACAACGGTACAGCCAAACAAGCACCGGCCGCGACAGTTGCCTGCCAGCGACCGGACATGGCCCATTGAGCCAATTTTTTCATCACATTCAACCTAATTTGAGATCCAGTTCTGCGTTAACCAAGCGTCAGCGAGGCAGCTAGCTTGGATCAATCAACTTAGTTGTCGTGCTGATCGGTGTACGGCAGCAGTGCAATGTAGCGCGCGCGCTTGATTGCAGTAGACAGCTGACGCTGATACTTAGCACGGGTACCAGTGATACGGCTTGGTACGATTTTGCCAGTTTCAGTGATGTAGCCTTTCAGAGTATCCATATCTTTGTAATCGATTTCGGATACGCCTTCAGCAGTGAAACGGCAGAACTTACGACGACGGAAAAAACGTGCCATGATTAAATCTCCTATTACTCAGCGCTGTCTTCAGCTTGTGTCTCTTCAGCAGCTTCTTCAGCTACAGGTGCTTCTGCTTTCTCTTCAGTGTTTTCCTGACGAGACTCAGAACGACGACGATCTTCGCGGCTTTCAGCAGCTTTGATCGGAGAGATTTCAGTAATAGCTTCATCACGACGGATTACCAGGTTACGCAGAACAGCGTCGTTGTAACGGAAGTTGGTAGTCAGTTCGTCCAGGGCTTCCTGAGAACACTCAACATTCATCAGAATGTAGTGTGCTTTGTGAACGTCGTTGATTGGGTAAGCCAGGTGGCGACGACCCCAGTCTTCGAAGCGGTGAATTTGACCACCGTCAGCTTCGATAGTGTTGGTGTAACGCTCTACCATTGCTGGTACTTGTTCGCTCTGATCTGGGTGTACCAGAAAAACGATTTCGTAGTGACGCATTGTCAGCTCCCTATGGGTTTTAGCCTTCCGGCCCATCCGGTAAGGCAAGGAGTTTGTCCTCACTGCCAACAAGAGCAGGAGATTGACCAGATACAAAGCCCTGGCAAATCAACGGACAAAATGGAGCGCGGAGATTATCAAAACAGCTGGTAAAGTTCAATCTTTACACAGAGGTTGCTGTCCTTAGCTTGATCCTGCCAGGTAATCAAATGATACTCTTTCGCAACAAGAGTCGTTGTGAATTCCTATGGATCGAACACTCAGTGCTCAGTCGCAGAGGCTGAATAAAGTACTACACCATATCGATTGCCATCTTGGCGGCGACCTCAGCCTGGACGAAATTTCTCAGGTAAGCGGTTGGTCGCGCTGGCAGCTACAACGTGTGTTTCAGGCGCATACCGGACTCTCGGTGGCTCAGTACATACGCCAACTGCGTATGAGTCAGTCAGCGACTCAATTGCTTTCGACCGAAAAACGACACCTTGATATTGCCCTGAGCGCCGGCTTTGAATCAGAAGCCACATTCAGTCGTGCCTTTCGCCAACACTTCCAGTGCACGCCCCGGCAGTATCGCAAAGCCCAAATCCCCTCCGGCATTCGCTTTCCACTTGAGCAAGTATCCAACCACTCCATCCGTTTGGAACTGCGTGAAGCGTTTACTCTGGAGGGCGACTACTGCGAAACCTATGGACTCTACTCTCCAAAAGCGGATTTCGCTGAAAAAATCCCGCAACACTGGCAGGCCATGCACGGTCACTTTGATCCACTCGACACACTGCTGGCTGTGATTGATGTTGGTGACCCGATTGACGGACGTTTGCGTTACTGGGTTGGTAAAACAACGGATCATCCCCTGACAAACCCGTCACTGAAACACCTGCATGTGCCGCGACAGCTGTATGCCGTTGTCAGTCATATCGGCGACCTAGCCACGCTGCCAGACACCATCAACTGGTTTATTCTGCATTGGCTCAATCACTCACCTTACGAGGCGTTTGAAGGCTTTGATATTGAGGAGTATCAGAACTTCACTGACGACAACTCCGGAAGACAACAAGTTGATTACTGGATTCCCATACGGCAACAGAAACATCAACAATAATTCGACCCGCAACGGCACCATGCACCAAATTGCAAAGTTTCCGATTAAGCAGAACGACATAATCCGCAACCGAGAATAGGTCTCATTTACCCCATTGTGGGGCGATGGGAACTGATTAAGCCACCCGCTTTGTTGCCCCGGATGTTCCTGTGAAGTCTGCTGTTGTACGTTTATTCCTGCTGCCCGCCGCCATTGGCTTTTCATACTGCGTAGAAGCAGATCAAACCGAACTCGATACCGTGACCGTCAGCGACGACAGCAATCCCGCGAAGAGCATCGAGCTGCAAAACAGTGGTTTCCATGTTGAACAGATCGATGTCGCTGAGTTCGCAAACTTCAGCAAAGACCTGCAACAAGTTCTGAACACGGTGCCTGGTATTAATGTACGCCGCAATGGTGGCCTTGGCGCTGACTCAGAGCTGTCGATTAATGGCCTTTCCGGCAATCAGATTCGCTACTTTATTGATGGCATTCCGATGGAAAACTTCGGTACGTCTCTGCAGCTAAGCGACTTTCCAATCAATGTGGTCAATGGCATTGATGTCTACAAAGGTGTTGTTCCTATTTCTCTCAGCGCAGATGCGTTGGGAGGCGCCATCAATATTAAAACGCCGGATATTAACCAGGACTTTTTTTCATCTGCCGCCAGCTATGGTTCCTTTAATACCCAACGGATCTCTTTTAACAGCCAGAAAACCTTCTCTGAAAATCGGTACTTTGTTCGTCTGACCGGATTCTACAACCATTCGGATAATGATTATGACATGGACGAAATTCTGGATACCGACGAGCTTGGTAACGAAATCGGTGTAAAAACTGAGAAACGATTTAATGACCAATACAGCTCGCACATGATGAATGTGAAAGCCGGCCTGGCTAATCGAACGTGGGCTGATGAACTATCGTTTAATGTCATCAAAGCATCCAACCGAAATCAGATTCAGCACCCAGACATCAATATTAACGATGTGTACGGACAGCTATACAGTGATAACGAAACCTTACTGACCAGTCTGACACACCGCCTTAATAACGATGATTTTGCACTAAAGAGTTATCTGCTTTTCGGTGACATTGATGAAGGGTTTAATGATACCAGTTCGCGTAATTACAACTGGGATGGCAGCTTTACTCCAGGTAACGAAAACTTAGGAGAAATTTCTGACAAGTCCAAACAGACTGTTTCTGATCGGATATTCAGAGCGAATATTTCGGCGCGCTACTTCCCTGGTAAGAACAACAGTATTGGTATCAGCATAACCAATACAGATACTGATCGCTCTGGTAAAGATACACTACAGCCAACATCAACCCTGCTTAAAAATACCAACACTGTCACCAAAACGGTCTATGCGCTGGATTACTCACACGACGTATTCTCCGATACGGTGAATGCCAATACCTTTATTAAACACTATGATTTTAACTCGACAGTCAGCAGCGTTCGCGACAAAGACTTCTCAACCGATTTAAAAACCTCTGATATAAACCTGAATATGACGGGTTACGGTTTTGCCGTACGATATCAAATATCTGAGTTTTTAACGTCGAAGCTTTCTTATGAGAAGGCCTATCGCTTACCTGAGCCCGATGAAGTACTGGGCAATGGAAAATTCCTTCTGGCAAACCCGGACATCACAGCCGAGAAAAGCGATAACTATAATCTTGGCCTTCTTTTCACACAATTTTCAGGGTCGACTTACCTCAATTCCGAATTAAACCTGTTTTATCGGAAAGCCAATGACTTTATCAAGTTCTTCCCGGTAGAAGTCATCAGGGGGAAATACCTCAATATTGATGATGTTGATATTGTCGGCGGAGAGTTTGCATTAAAACTGGATTACGATAATCGCTATCACCTGAAACTGAACGTAACACGACAGGAAATTACCGACCAGACAGCATCAACCGGAGGTGTAATCAACACCCACAGAGGCGACAGAATGCCGAATATGCCATATCTGTTTGCCAATGCCAGAAGCGGCTGGAGTCACCATTTCAGAAACTTCGATAAATTCTCTGTGTATCTCAATGCTGCATTTGTTGAAGAGTATTTTCTTTATTGGGAAAGCGATGGCGATAAAGATAAAAAACACATAATTCCTCGCCAGGAGATTTACGACCTTGACTTCGAATATGAATTTTCGAATCCAGACCTGAGCGTCACGTTATCCGTTAACAATATCTCTGATGCGAAAGCATTCGATAACTTTAAAATTCAAAAGCCGGGAAGAGCTTTCTACTTAAAACTCAGATATTCATACTGATCTTCGGAGAACATTTATTATGTCAAATAAGTTTCTATTAATAAGTCTTACGGCTGCATCATTGCTTGGTTGTGGTAGCGACGACAATAACAGTACGGAAAAGACCGATCCAAAACCCGACCAGGGCGGTGATAATACAGTCGAAACGATAACGCTTTCGTTGAAAACCACAGGTCAGGGAGAACCAGAGTATCTCATTCAAGAGACTGATCTGAAGACTGAAACAGTATCGTCTCAGGGAGTTGGTGACGAGCAAATCGGTTGGAATTTCTATTACCGTGTTGGCGACACACTGTTTGTTACCGGTTATAACCAACAGGAAACCACATCTTATCACCAGAATGAAGACGGTGATTTGGAAGAGTTAAATACTTTCCTGTTTGACAAACCACTGGAAGTATTTGGACAGGTTGATAATGACACCTTCCTGGCAACTCACTTACCTCGTAGCGGAGAACATATTGCCAATACAATGTACGTGGTGAATGCTGCTAATGGTCGGGCTACTGCAAAAATCCCATACACCATTGACGATACGGATACCGGTGTTCGCGGTCAGGGCACGGTCGCAGCGCCATCTGCCATTCAGGTGCGGGATAATAAAATGTTTATCGCATATCACAAACTGGATGATTCTGAAGGTGGCTCTAACTTCGCTACGCCCGAACAAAATACTGCGTTTGTTGCGGTATATAATTACCCACTCACTGCAAATGCCAGCCCTGAAAAGCTGATATCAGATACCAGAACCAGTCATATCGGTGTTAATGGTAATCCGAGCAACATGATCCAGTTGGCAAATGGTGATATCTATACCATGTCAAATGGTGGTATGGCCGCGGGTTTCTCCAGTAATTCTGACAAGCCATCCGGTATATTGAGAATCAAAAATGGTACAACTGATTTTGATGCGGATTATTTCCTGAATATCAGTGAGAAAACCAATGGTGGCCGGATCTTCTGGTTCTCAGATATTGGCAATAATAAAGTGTTGGCACGTATCCAAATACCTAATGAAACAGCAGATACAACAGCATGGTCGGCATTTGGTAAAGCTTACCACACAATGAAACTGGTATTGATCGACTTACAGGCACAAACTGTGACGGATGTTGACGGTGTTCCGATTCACCAGAAGCGTTGGACATCACCACTGGAAATCATTGATGGTAAAGTGTTCCTGAGCATAGAAACAGCGGAAGGTAGCCATATTTATGAATACGATATTGCCACCAATACAGCCACCCAAGGTGCGGAATTTATTGGTAAAACCATCAAAGGTTTTTACAACCTTTAATCGCTATTGATGGTTTTTTGAAAAAGCCGCTCACAGAGCGGCTTTTGTTGTTTTATTATTCTGAACAGGCATAGCTATGTTTGAATTACTGATTGCCATTTCAGCATCGCTGTTATCGGTTACAGTTTGCTATTTAATCTGGAAGAAAAGCAGTAAATTTCCACGATCACGCATAGTCGTATCGGCTGTATTACTGATGCCGCTGCCCTTATGGCTCCATACTTCGGGTATCGAGTTTGGTATCACATATTTCCTGATCGCTTTTTCCTTAAGCGGTGTGATGCTCACGGTTGCAGGCCGAAACCGCAAATCCGTACGATTAACCATGCCGGTACATAAACATCGGGATACGGACAAAATTAAACGACGTATGACCAAAATAGCGTGGGTTACCGCTGCGCTTATTTTACCCAGCGTAACCAGTTTTTTATTGCTGATGAGCGTACCGCAACTGATGACAGAACTGAACGCCAACCGAATCGTCAGCAGTATCTTTTTAATGCTGCTGGTCTGGCCAATTCTTATGATATGGATGGTTTCCTCGGACTCACGCTTTACCCCCTCGGTAACCCTGTTATTACTCTCCCTGATCGCGGCAGTACCCCTGATTTCCTGAAGGACTAATAATGAAAACGTTTTTTTCTGCGCCGATGATACGCAATAACCTGAATGCGCATCGGTTGTTTGGAGTCGCAACGGCGGCATTGCTGTATCTGGTATGTTTGTCGGGAACAATCACGGTCTTTTTCGAAGAACTGGACCGCTGGGAGCAGAGCGATGTTCAGGAGTATCATGAATTTTCTCCGGAGCTTGCGTCTGCCGCCATACAGGAATATCAGCAACGTCTGCAACGCACTCCCGAGTCCATTTATATTGTTTTACCCACCAGAGATTTTCCTCGTACTCACATCACCGATGGTGCTGACGAGTGGTACCTCAATCAGGACGGTCGTTTTGCTCAACAACCGAATGTTCCCTGGACAGAGATGATCAAAACACTGCATACCAATCTGCACCTTCCTCATCTGCTTGGTATGACAATTGTCGGCTTTTCAGGTGTGTTTATTGTTGCACTGATCTTTTCGGGCGTTGTCGCTCACCCAACCATTTTCCGAGACGCGTTTCTGCTGCGTAAAAACAAGTCATACCGGCAGCAACAAACGGATTGGCATAATCGGTTATCCGTTTGGTTACTGCCCTTTCACCTGATGATTGCTATTACCGGCGCCTTTATTGGCCTCAGCTCTGTCATTATTGGCGCTACCGCCACCGCCTATTACGACGGTGACCAACAAGCAGCGATCGAAGCAGTATACGGCAGTGATCCGGAAGTCACGTCAAGTAGCAGCGACGTGGATTACGTCGCAGCCTTTGCCAACCTGAAACAACAGGTACCCGAAGCAGAACCAATTTATCTGGTCATTCATCAAGCAGGGCAACCACAACAACTTTTAGAGATTGCTGCGCGCTTGCCTGGCCGCTTTACCTACTCAGAGATGTACCGCTTCGATGCCGACGGACAGCTGATCAATAATCAAGGACTCGCCAGTGGACCTGCCGGGCGTCAGTTGGCCTACTCGACTTATCGTATTCACTTTGGGCACTTTGCTGGTTTACCCGTGAAGATTCTATACGGCGTTATGGGTCTGAGCCTCACTCTGGTGTGTGTCTTTGGTATCAACATCTGGTTTGCACGCCGAGGTGAGCGTGGTGCAATAGCAGCGGCATGGCAAGGCTGGATCTGGGGCATACCCGCCATGATCCTTGTGTGTTATCCCCTGTCTCTGTTGGAAGCGCCTCTGGTTCTGTGTTTTTGGTCTGGCCTGGCAGTGATTATGCTGGTTAGTGTGATCAGGAATACAAAAATCGCGACAACCGTCTAACCAGTGCGCAGTTGTGCACAAGTCAAGTGCCATACTGATAAAAAACAGCCTTTTATCAACTCAGGCAGTGTTGTGCATAAACATCGGCTGTCAATATCTATCTTGCCCACAGTTTCTGTGGGTAAGTTTGTGAATATTCTGCGAAAAACCGTCATAAAGCCTATTAATGCGGGCTTATAGCCAAACGGTCTATTTTTTACACAGCTAGGAAAAATTTAGAAAACCCTTATATATCAATGGCTCCCGGCCTATTTGATACAAAAGTGCCAGTTTTATGTCGGTTGACTAAAGTCAAGGCTGGATGCGCAGAAATTATGACAGCGCAGACATATTCGTGGGGAAAATTCGCCCGTGATTTCCACAGATTCTGTGGATAATTCTGTGAACGAGTTGCTTATAACGGTGCCAAACAGGCGTTTACATTAGCGCCCCTACAGATTGGTTGTTTTTTAACCAGCCGTTGTTTTGTTGGAATAAAAAAGCCGCATCTGAACAGTTCAGATGCGGCTGGTTATTCTGAATAAAGGTTAATCAGAACTTATAACGTACATCAGCAGATACAGTGCGCTCCTCACCGGCAAAACAATCGCCACGGGATAGACATGAGTTTAGGTGACGCTTGTCAGTAATGTTGCGACCGTTCAAGCTGAGGAACCAGTTCTTCATTTCATACCCGATCATGGCATCAAACAAAGTATAAGCTTCCGTTTCCAGCTTAGGGTTGTCAGTACCGTCATAGGTTTTACCCACATAACGCGATCCTAAACCAATACGAAGGCCCGCAAGTTCATTGGCTAAACGATAGGTCACCCACGCCGATGCCTGTTCTTCCGGAACCGCTTCTAGCTTGGTCTTAGAGCCACCTGCTTTAGGCTTACGGGTTGCATCGAGATTTGTGTAGCTGGCAATAAAGTCAAACTGACCCAGACTGCCCTGCGCTTCTAATTCATAACCATTAATTTCAGATTCAGCCTGAACCTGACCCAATGGATTAGCAGGATTGGTGACCAGACGATTCTGTTCTTCAATCTGATAGTAAGCCGCGGTCACTAATAACTTAGTACCCTCTGGCTGATATTTAACACCAACCTCAGTTTGCTCACCGTATGCAGGCTTGTAACGCTTATTCGTGACTGTATCGGTACCAGGAATTGCTTCAAACGATTCAGCGTAACTCACGTATGGCGATACACCATTGCTCAGCTGATACAAAGCACCGAGCTGATAAGTTGTCTCGCTGTCCTTATCTGAATCGCCACCCTGGGTACTGTTCTTAACGCTATCGTGGCGCACGCCAGTCGATACGATCAGGTCCTTATAACGAATCTGATCCATCAGGTAGATGCCTTGTTGCTTCAGAGTCGATGATGGTCCGTTGACAGGTTTCAGAGCTTTCAGCGCGTTGCTCGCATCGGCAGATAACTTGCCATATTGCGGGTTATAAACGTCAATCGTCAGTGGTAGCAATGCTTGTTGCAAGGCAATAACACCGGCTTGCTGCGCCGCAACCGGGCTATTAAACGGATCAAGAGGGTTACCGCCAGCTTGAATAAGAGCAGGTATAAATGCAGTTCGATACAGAGTCGTCGTGTTATTCAGATCTGCAGAATCGTTATCGGTTGTGATGTCCTGCGCATCCAAACCGAATACCACCCGATGCTCAACAGCACCTGTACGGAAGTCAGCGTTCAAACGAATGTCCAGAGTCTTGGCGTCAGCAGAGCGATCACTTGCCAGAGCAGAACGGTTCAAAGTGCGGCCATCGTTAGAGAAACCAACAACTTGGCTCCCGGGATAGATAAGCGGCTGGAACTGCGCAGGGAACAGCAGAGGATACATTGTCCGGTACTCGCTTTCGCTTTGCGAGTCGCGGTAGTTAGCAGATAAGGAGAACACTTCGTTGAAGATGTGATCGAAGCTCATCGTGTAAGCCGTCTGCTCAGTATCAAAACGGTCAAACTCAGGTTCACTCAGAAACACGGTTTGATCAATGCGTCCGTTGGGGTTCGGCAGGATAGTGCCCGTATGAGGCAGAAACTGAGTAGAGGAACCGGTTTTGTCTTCCTGACGATTGACCATAAATGTCAAAGAAGTCTGAGCAGATGGATTCCAGGTCAGAGATGGCATAAAGATGGTGCTGTCGTCGTCCACCATATCTGTCTGCGACTCAGCATCACGACCCAAAGCAACAACACGGTATAACCATTCACCATCATCATCGATTGAACCGGTGACATCCACAGCCAGCTGTTTGCGATCAAAGGTACCTAACTGCGCCCAAACTTCGCCGCCAAAGTCGGACTGGGGGCGCTTGCTCACCATATTAACAATCCCGCCGGTGCCTGATTGTCCGTAACCAACGGATGCCGGGCCTTTCAGAACTTCAATACGCTCCAGTGTGAATGGATTCTGTCGGGTGTTGTTGAAGCTACCAACAGATTTACGCATACCATCGAGATACAAAATTGGTGCAACACCGCGAATGGTAGAGGAATCTGTACGAGTATCGATACCAAATGATGCACCGTTTACACCAGCGGAGTATTGCAGCGCATCCTGAAGCGTTTTTACACCGGTTGCGGTGAAAAAGTCTTCTGTAATAACAGAAACTGAGTACGGAGTTTCAGAGATCTCAGCATCCATTCGGCCGACACTTGCAGTACGACCTTCGAAGTTATCACCCACAACGATAACCTGATTCAATAAAACGTCATCTCCGGCAGACGGGTTATTGCGCGGACTATCCGTTGTTTCTGCGTGTGCAGCATTCGCGGCAATAACACCTAATGCTAAAGCACAAAGCGTCATTCTTTTCATGATACGTGCTCCTTATCTTTAATGAGAGTAATGGCTATTGTGTATAAGTCGCACACTATATAGTCAAAAGTATTAGTTGCAAGCGATTTTCATTGGCATTCCGATTCATAGGTTGGCAGCACTCTGACGTTAGTAACGGATACAAAAAAGCCGCAGTGGTTACTGACCCAACTGCGGCAAAGGCCTTTACTCAAGGCGGGAGTTAATCGGGGTGTTTATCCCATGCGTATCAGAACTTATACGTCAGGTTTGCGCGCACCATACGTGGTTCAACCGGATGGAAATGCACGTCTTCGATACCCTCTGCACCCGCTGGTACGGTTTCGCCCGGCAGACGGGATTCATACAGATAGGTAATGTCGTTACCTTCTTCATCCGTGATATTAATCAGCTCCAGACCCAGCTCCAGCGCCCGGTTAACCTGGTAGTTCGCCTGGGCATTCAGCAAGGTTACGGCGTCGGCTTTTTTGCTGTTGTCTTCGTTCAGGGCAAATTTCCCGAAATGACGCAGGCGCAGACCCGCATCCCATGGCCCAAGGCCGTCAATGGTCATGCCCAGGCTGAATACCTGCTCGACCGCCCCCGGAATGTACTGTTCTTTTTCACCTTCAGGCTTAAGGCGAGCGCGGCTGAAGGCTAAGTCCGAATCGATAATCAGCCAGTTATTAGCCTGCCAGAACACACTGGCTTCCAGGCCACGGCGTTCCGATTTATCCGATGCTTCCGTGGTTCCATCGTCACCGACAAAGATCAGTTCAGAATCCAGTGTTAACCACCACAGAGACACAGCCAGCTGCAGATCATTATTAAGCTGAGTCTGCAAACCTAAGTCTGCGCCCTCACTCTGTACCATCGGTGTTGCGTCTTTTTCGGCAAAGCCACGGGCATCGTTCGAGTGGAAGCCCTGACCATAGTTGGCAAACACATGGGTGTTCTCGGCCAGCTGATAGATTAAATTGAATTTCGGACTGACGCGGGTATCACTTTCACCGCTGCTGTTACCTGTTAAACGGTTATCAACAATGGCCGACAAGTAGTCAAAACGTGCACCAATCTGAGTACGTAATGCGTCATTCCACTGGTAATTATTTTGTACGAATAGACCCAGGCCGGTCTCTTCCGCACGGTGACGGACACGACGCTCATAAATTACACGGTTTTGGGTACCTGACAGGCCCACGTCGGAAATGCGGTCATGACGCACATCAAATCCTGCCTGCCATTGGCTCTGATCACCGTTGTATAAATCCAGTAACGCGGAGCCACCCAGTATCTTACGTTCGTCGTGTTGACGGAATTCGTCACCGTTGTCCTGGTCGATGGCGTAAGTGTGGTTGGCAAACAGCTGCAGTCCGTAATCAATCAGATAGGCGTTGGTTTTTAATTCACGTCCGGAGAAATCGTTCCAGCCCTGATAACTCAGGCTGCGGCGGTGAGTTTTACCGCCCGAATCTTTATCCAGCGAATCAAAACGATCGCCGCCGTTATCAACAAAACGTTGAGGTAGCTGATCGGTCGCCGTCCAGTCGTTCTGGTAAGCCATAGCCGTCACCGCCCCACCATTAACGCTGTCACCGAAGGTGTATTTTAATAACGCTGAATATTTTTCCTGATTCTGCGCGACTTTCCATGGGCCGTCGTACTGGCTGGCATCAAATGCGGCCAGTAGATTGTTACCGTTTTCCAGCTCATTACCACCGGCAACCAGTAAGCGTTGGTAGCCGTATTCTCCAACACCCAGTTTTATCAGGTTGTGATCCAAATCTTGACGGCTGTGTAAACGTACGGCCCCGGCATTGGCAAAGTCGCCTTCGCTGGCGTAGTAAGGACCTTTTTTATAATCCAGAGATTCAATCATTTCCGGAATAATAAAATTAATATCGGTATACCCCTGGCCATGGCCATGAGTTCGCATGTTAACCGGCATACCGTCTATAAAAGTGGCAAAGTCAGTACCGTGATCGAGGTTAAAACCGCGCAAGAAATACTGGTTGGCTTTTCCTTCACCACTGTGTTGGGTAACAATTAATCCAGGAACGGTTTCCAGTACTTCACCGGCACGACTGATCGGACGTTGTTCAATTTGCTCAGCGATGACGGTCCCCATCGAGGCCGATACAGCACGACCAATCTGCGCCTGACTGGATACCGTCACATTGGTTAGCTGTGCTTCGTCTGCGGATGAATTAATACCGGCTGCATTTGTCTGATTAACACACAGGGAAGCGGCCGCAATGGACAACGCCAACGGTGAAATTTTCATATTGTTACCTTATAACAAATAATTAAATGAAATATTTAATACAGTAATTTTAGTATTTATTTGCTGATTAAAATCAGCTTACCGGTTTGAGGATCACGATATACCTGCCCCATCGACTGATAACCGCTACCTTCACCGTTTTCTAATTGCTGTCGCAGTGATTCCGGAATATCAATTAATTCCTGACTGCGTTCTAATCTAACAGTGTCTTCTAATTTAAAATGTTTTTTTAATTCCGGGCTGACGGCTACCAGCGCTGCAATTAAGCCGCAGGCAAATACCAGCATGATATCGACCAGGTTGGCTAATGGCCCGAGCGGCTCATCGTCCTGAGCATCAAATGAGGAAGAGCGCCAGCGATCATTCATGATCCGGCTCCGGCGTCTGTTTGGTTATCCTCCAATTCCT